>NZ_JBPQTP010000113.1:0-22154 GCF_051386395.1 Micromonospora sp. URMC 106 | reverse complement strand
GGGGTCAGAAGCGGGCGGGCTCGCGGTAGATGCCCCACTCGGCGCGCAGGGCGTCGCAGATCTCGCCGAGGGTGGCCTCCGCGCGGACGGCGTCGAGCATGGCCGGGATCATGTTCCCGTCGGTCCGGCCGACGGCGACCATCCGCTCGATCGCGGCCTTGACGGCCGTCTCGTCCCGGTTGGCCTTCCGCTCGGCCAGCACCCGGCGCTGCTCCAGCTCCACCTCGTGCGAGATGCGCAGGATCTCCAGGTCCTTGGCGACCGTGCCGGTGTGGCAGTTGACCCCGACGATCTTCTTCTCGCCCTTCTCCAGCGCCTGCTGGTAGACGAAGGCGGACTCCGCGATGTGGCCGGTGAACCAGCCGTCCTCGATGCCGCGCAGGATGCCGGAGGTCATCGGGCCGATCTGGTGCGGACCCTCCCCGCCGAGCTGCCGGATCCGGGCGAAGATCTCCTCGGCCTCGGCCTCGATCTTGTCGGTGAGCGCCTCCACGTACCACGACCCGCCGAGCGGGTCGGCCACGTTGGTCACCCCGGTCTCCTCCATCAGCACCTGCTGGGTACGCAGGGCGATCTCGGCGGACTCGTCGGTGGGCAGGGCCAGGGTCTCGTCCAGGGCGTTGGTGTGCAGCGAGTTGGTCCCGCCGAGCACCGCGGCGAGCGCCTCCACGGCGGTACGCACCACGTTGTTGACCGGCTGCTGGGCGGTCAGCGACACCCCGGCCGTCTGCGTGTGGAACCGCAGCCAGAGCGCCTTCTCGCTGGTCGCCCCGTAGACCTCGCGCAGCCAGCGGGCCCAGATCCGCCGGGCGGCCCGGAACTTGGCGATCTCCTCGAAGAAGTCGACGTGCGAGTCGAAGAAGAAGCTCAGGCCGGGGGCGAAGACGTTGACGTCCAGCCCGCGCGAGAGCCCCAGCTCGACGTAGCCGAACCCGTCGGCCAGCGTGTACGCCAGCTCCTGCGCGGCCGTCGCGCCGGCCTCGCGGATGTGGTAGCCGGAGACCGAGAGAGGCTTGTAGCGCGGGATCTCCCGGGCGCAGTACTCCATCAGGTCGCCGATCAGGCGCAGGTGCGGCTCGGGGTCGAAGAGCCACTCCTTCTGCGCGATGTACTCCTTGAAGATGTCGGTCTGCAGCGTGCCGTCCAGCCGGGACAGGTCGGCGCCCTGCCGCTCGGCGGCCACCAGGTACATGCAGAACACGGGCACGGCCGGCCCGGAGATGGTCATCGAGGTGGTCACGGCGGCCAGGTCGATGCCGTCGAAGAGCGTCTCCATGTCGGCGGCGCTGTCCACGGCGACGCCGCAGTGGCCCACCTCGCCGAGCGACTGCGGGTCGTCGGAGTCCCGGCCCATGAGCGTGGGCATGTCGAAGGCGACCGAGAGGCCGCCGCCGCCCGCGCCCAGGATCATCTTGTAGCGCTCGTTGGTCTGCCGGGCGTTGCCGAAGCCGGCGAACTGCCGGATGGTCCAGGTCCGCCCGCGGTAGCCGGTCGGGTAGAGGCCCCGGGTGTACGGGTACTCGCCCGGCCAGCCGATCCGCTCGAAGCCCGGGTAGGCGACACCCTCGGGCGGCCCGTAGACCGGGTCGACGGGCATCCCGGAGAGCGTGGTGAAGTCGGCGTCCCGCTTGCGCGCGGCGTCGTAGCGGGCCTGCCAGCGTGCCCGTCCGGCTGCGATCTCGTCGGCGTTCATCCGCAGGGCTCCTCCTCGAGTCCTCGACTGCACGTCGAGTGTAGAGCCCAGCCTGAACGATCGCTAAGGAAACTCGTACCGGACGGTAACCTGAGCTGCCGCGACGGTCAGGTGGTCGGCGCGGCGGGCCCGCCCATGGCCACGTCGTCGACCCGGATGTTGATCTCGTCGACCCGCAGCCCGTACGCCTCGACCGCCTCGGTCACCTTCGCCCGGACGGCGTCGGTCACCTGCGGCACCGGCCGGCCCGCCTCGATCACGATGACCAGGTTGACCACCGCCGCGCCGTTCGTGACGTGGGCCGAGCAGCCCCGCCGGGCGTCGCCGACCTGGTCGAGCCCGACCTTGTCGAGCACCGCGTTGAAGAAGCGGGCCACGTCGCCGCCCAGCTCGGCCACCCCGGGCACGGACCGGGTGGCGGCCACGACGATCTTCTCCACCACCTCGTCGGAGACGAGCGTGCTCCCGCCCGCCACCGCGTCCGGCGTCACCGACAGCTCCCGCGTCGCCTCGTCGCCCATGGTCTCCCCCACTCGGCCGCACACCGCCCCACGGGACCGTGGAGCGGTGCGAGCGTACTAGTTCGGCGGGGCGCGGGGTGGCCGCCTCAGGAGCGGAGCTGGGCGAGCAGTTCGTCGGCCGCCGCGTACGGGTCGAGGGCGCCCTCGGCCACCTTCGCGGCGAGCGCCGGCAACTCCGTGCCGTCGCGCAGCGAGCCGATCCGGTCGCGGAGCACGCCCAGCGCGATCGCCTCGATCTCGGCGGCGGCCCGCGCCTCCTGGCGGCGGCGCAGCTCGCCGTGCTCGACCAGCCAGCCCCGGTGCTTGTCGATGGCGGCGGCGATGTCGTCGATCCCCTCGCCCCGCGCGGCGATCGCGCGCACCACCTGCGGCCGCCACTGCCCCGGCCCGCGCTCCCCCAGGGCGATCATGCCCTGGATGTCGCGCACCGTGGCGTCGGCGCCGTCCCGGTCGGCCTTGTTGACCACGAAGACGTCGGCGATCTCCAGGATGCCGGCCTTGACCGCCTGGATCGCGTCACCCATGCCCGGGGCGAGCAGCACCAGCGTGGTGTCGGCCAGCGAGGCGACCTCCACCTCCGCCTGGCCGACACCGACCGTCTCCACCAGCACCACGTCGCAGCCGGCGCCCTCCAGCACCCGCACCGCCTGCGGGGTGGCCGCCGACAACCCGCCGAGGTGGCCCCGGCTGGACATCGAGCGGATGTAGACGCCCGGGTCGGTGGCGTGGTCCTGCATGCGGACCCGGTCGCCGAGGATCGCCCCGCCGGTGAACGGGCTGGACGGGTCGATGGCCAGCACGCCGACCCGGTGCCCCCGGGCGCGCAGCGCCCGGACCAGCTCGTTCGTGGTGGTGGACTTGCCGACGCCGGGCGAGCCGGTCAGGCCGACCACCTGCGCCTGCCCGGCGTACGGCGCGAGCGCCGCCGCGATCCGCGGCAGCGTCTCGTCGCCCGACTCGACCAGGGTGATCAGCCGGGCCACCGCGCGGGGGTCCCCCGCGCGCGCCCGCTCGACCAGCATCGGCACGTCCCGGCTGCGGCGCACCGGGGGTGTGCCCGCCGGGACGTTGTCGACGATCTCGCTCACTGTGCTGCCTCTGTTCGCGACTGCGGGGCTCGCAAGACCGGCTCACTCCTCCCGCTCACTGTGCTGCCTCTGTTCGCGACTGCGGGGCTCGCAAGACCGGCTCACCCCCCCCCCGCTCACTGTGCTGCCTTCGTTTCGGCGACCGGACCGGTCAGCGCGCCGCGCTCACCGACCGCCCTCGTTGCTGCCCGGGACGTGGATGATCAGGGCGTCGCCCTGGCCACCGCCGCCGCACAGCGCCGCCGCGCCGGTGCCGCCGCCGCGGCGCTTGAGCTCCAGCGCGAGGGTGAGCACCAGCCGGGCGCCGGACATGCCGATCGGGTGGCCCAGCGCGATCGCGCCGCCGTTGACGTTGACCTTGTCCGGGCTGACCCCGAGGTCACGGGTGGACTGGATGCCGACCTGGGCGAACGCCTCGTTGATCTCGATCAGGTCCAGGTCCTCGACGCTCAGCCCGCCCTTCTTGAGCGCGTGCTGGATGGCGTTGGACGGCTGCGAGTGCAGGGAGTTGTCCGGCCCCGCCACGTTGCCGTGCGCGCCGATCTCGGCCAGCCAGGTCAGGCCCAGCTCCTTGGCCTTGGCCTTGCTCATCACGACCACCGCGGCGGCGCCGTCGGAGATCGGCGAGGAGCTGCCGGCGGTGATGGTGCCGTCCTTGGTGAACGCCGGGCGCAGCTTCGCCAGCGACTCGGCGGTGGTGTCCGGGCGGATCCCCTCGTCCTCGCTGATCACCAGCGGGTCGCCCTTGCGCTGCGGGATGACCACCGGGGTGATCTCGTCGGCGAAGTGGCCGTTCTTCTGCGCGGCGGCGGCCCGCTGGTGGCTGGCCGCGGCGAATGCGTCCTGCTCCTCGCGGCTGATGCCGTGCTTCGCGCCGAGCCGCTCGGTCGACTCGCCCATCGAGCAGCAGTCCCAGGCGTCGGTGAGCCCGTCCAGCGCCATGTGGTCCTTGACCACCACGTCGCCGTACTTGTAACCGCCGCGCTGGCCGAGCAGCAGGTGCGGGGCGTTGGTCATCGACTCCATGCCGCCGGCGACCACGATGTCGAACTCGCCGGCCCGGATGAGCTGGTCGGCCAGGGCGATCGCGTCCAGGCCGGAGAGGCAGACCTTGTTGATGGTCAGGGCCGGCACGGACATCGGGATGCCCGCCTCGACCGCCGCCTGGCGGGCCGGGATCTGCCCGGCGCCGGCCTGGAGCACCTGACCCATGATCACGTACTGGACCTGCTCGGGGGCGACGCCGGCGCGCTCCAGCGCCGCCTTGATCGCCACGCCGCCGAGCTTGGTCGCGGAGAGGTCCTTGAGGTTGCCCAGCAGGCGCCCCATGGGGGTCCGCGCGCCGCTGACGATCACCGAAGCCATTACCTGCCTCCGAGGGGGTGCCGACCTGTACGCCTTAACGATTGTTCGGTCAGACTAGCGCCATGGCTGAGAACTCCCCCGTCGAGACCGCTGCCGACTTTGTCACAGACATCGGCCTGCGCCGCATCGACCACGTCGGGGTCGCGGTGCCCGACCTGGACGCCGCGATCGACTTCTACCAGCGCACCTTCGGGATGCGCTGCGTGCACACCGAGGTCAACACCGAGCAGGGCGTCCGCGAGGCGATGCTGGCGGTCGGCCCGACCACCGAGGGCGGCTGCGTGCAGCTGCTGGCCCCGCTGACGCCCGAGTCGACCATCGCGAAGTTCCTCGACCGCAAGGGGCCGGGCGTGCAGCAGGTCGCGTACGAGGTGGCCGACATCGACGCCGCCTGCGCGACGCTGCGCGAGCGGGGGGTGAAGCTGCTCTACGACACCCCGAAGCGCGGCACGTCGAACTCGCGGGTCAACTTCGTCCACCCCAAGGACGCCGGCGGGGTGCTGGTCGAGCTGGTCGAGCCCGCCGCGCACTGACGCCACGACCGGCCCCCACCACGCGGGTGGGGGCCGGTGCGCCACCGGGCTCCGAGCGCGACACTGCGCGGTACGACCGCCGCCCGGACACCTCCACGCATCGGCCAATGCAGTTTTTCACAGAGGACTTCCGGCCCTAGCTACCGTTCAGTAACGTCCCGCCCCACAGGAGCGCGACCGGTCGCCGGATGTGTCGGATGCCGACATGGCGGGGCGGTCGCACTCGCGCCGACGATGGCAGCACCCAGGCCCGCGTGCGCGGGTGCGGACGAACGGGAGGTCGACGTGCAGGACATCCTCGAAGCGATCATGGCGGCGGAGGGATCCGACCAACCGGAACGGGAGCTCGCCGGCATCGCCGGCCTGCCGGTGCCGGAGTCGTACCGCGGCGTGGTGGTGCGGGCGGACGAAACCCGGATGTTCGACGGGATGGCCACCCGGGACAAGGACCCGCGTAAGGCGTTGCACGTGCAGGAGGTGCCGACGCCCGAGCTCGGGCCGGGCGAGGCCCTGGTCGCGGTGATGGCCAGCGCGATCAACTACAACACGGTCTGGACCAGCATCTTCGAGCCGCTGCCGACCTTCAAGTTCCTCCAGCGCTACGGCCGGCTGTCCGAGCTGACCCGCCGGCACGATCTGCCGTACCACGTGGTGGGCTCGGACGCCGCCGGCGTGGTGCTGCGCACCGGCCCCGGGGTGACCCGGTGGAAGGCGGGCGACGAGGTGGTCGCGCACTGCCTTTCGGTGGAGCTGGAGGACGCGGCCGGGCACGACGACACCATGCTCGACCCGCAGCAGCGGATCTGGGGCTTCGAGACCAACTTCGGCGGCCTCGCCGAGCTGTGCGTGGTCAAGGCCAACCAGCTGATGCCCAAGCCGCGCCACCTGAGCTGGGAGGAGGCGGCCAGCCCCGGCCTGGTCAACTCCACCGCGTACCGGCAGCTCGTGTCGCACCACGGGGCGAACATGAAGCAGGGCGACGTGGTGCTGATCTGGGGCGCCTCCGGCGGCCTGGGGGGCTACGCCACCCAGATGGCCCTCAACGGCGGCGCGATCCCGGTCTGCGTGGTCTCCTCGCCCGAGAAGGCGGAGCTGTGCCGGAAGATGGGCGCCGAGCTGGTCATCGACCGCACCGCCGAGGGCTTCCGCTTCTGGAAGGACGAGCAGACCCAGGACCAGGACGAGTGGCGCCGCTTCGGCGAGCGCATCCGCGAGCTGACCGGCGGCGAGGACCCGGACATCGTCTTCGAGCACCCCGGCCGGGAGACCTTCGGCGCCAGCGTCTACGTGGCCAAGAAGGGCGGCACCATCGTCACCTGCGCCTCCACCAGCGGCTTCCTGCACCAGTACGACAACCGCTACCTCTGGATGCACCTGAAGCGGATCGTCGGCAGCCACTTCGCCAACTACCGCGAGGCATGGGAGGCCAACCGGCTGGTGGCGCTGGGCAAGATCCACCCCACCGTGTCGAGGACCTATGCGCTGGAGCAGACCGGCCAGGCCGCGTACGAGGTGCACCGCAACGCCCACCAGGGCAAGGTCGGCGTGCGCTGCCTCGCCCCCGCCGACGGGCTGGGCGTGCGCGACCGCGAGCTGCGCTCCCGACACGAGGACGCGATCAACCGCTTCCGCGGCCACTGACCCGACGGGGCGACCCGCCGTCGGCATTGCGGCGAACGGCGATCGCCTTTTCCCCACCGATGCGGCGGCGCTCATTCGAGTGACCCGGACCATGGCGCGACAAAGGGCCGCGGGGACGCTCCCGCGGCCCTTTCCGTAGTCACTCTCCGTGCCGTCCGACCCGCCCTGGACCTGCCAAGATCGCCGATTGGTCCGGGCTTCCGACGCGCCGGCAGTTGACCATGTAAAGAGGACACGAAAGCTCGGGACCGCTCTTGCGAAGCACCCTGGGGAGTCTGCGAGTATGTCCCAATGCCCCAGCAGTCCTCCCCTCTTGCGTTCTTCGATAACGCGAACTCACAGCCCGATTTCACCGTCGGCCTGCGCGGCTACAACACCCACCAGGTCGATGACTTCATCGGCCGGATGACGGCCGCGCTGACCCAGTCCGAGCAGGCCCGCGCCGAGGCCGAGCAGCGCATGAACGACGCCCAGCGCCGGCTCCGTCAGGCCGAACAGCGCATGGGCGCGCTGGAGCAGAAGCTCGCCGACACCAACAAGCAGCTCGAGGAGAACAGCCGGCCCACCCTCTCCGGCCTCGGCACCCGCGTCGAGCAGATCCTCCGGCTGGCCGAGGAGCAGGCCAACGACCACCGCAACGAGGCCAAGCGCGAGTCGGAGGGCATCCTCTCCGCCGCGCGCCTCGAGGCCCGCGAGATCACCGACAAGGCGCGGGCCGAGGCGGCGGCGATGAAGGCCAGCGCCGAGCGGGAGGCGGGCAGCGTCCGCACCGCCGCCGAGCGGGAGGCCGCCGAGGTCCGCGTCCAGGCCCGGCGCGAGGCCGACACGCTGCGCGCCGACGCCGAGCGGGAGACGAAGCAGCTGCGCACGGTCACGGCGCACGAGGTCGCCGAGCTGAAGTCCACCGTCGAGCGCGAGGTCGCCACCCTCCGGGCGACCGCCGAGCGGGAGATCACCCAGCAGCGGGCGAAGGCCGCCCGGGAGGCCGAGGAGAAGCGCGCCGAGGCGACCAAGCTGCTCACGGACGCGCGGGACAAGCGCGACAAGGACCTCCAGGCCCTGGAGCTCCAGCTCGCCGAGCGCCGGGAGAAGGCCGAGCGCGAGGAGTCGGAGCGGCACGCGGCCCAGGTCGCGCAGACCCAGAAGCTGGTCAGCGAGGCCGAGCAGCGGGCCCACGCCGCCCAGGAGCGGGCCAAGGAGATCGAGCAGCGCGCCGAGGCCCGCCGGGTCGAGTCGGAGCGCACCGCCAACGAGACGGTCGACAAGGCCAAGGCGCTGGCCGACAAGACGCTGAGCGAGGCGAAGGCCGAGGCGAAGCGGCTGCTCACCGAGGCGCGCACGGAGGCCGAGCTGACCACCCAGGCGGCGCGTCGCGAGGTCGAGGACCTCACCCGGCAGAAGGACGCCGTCACCTCGCAGCTCGGCCAGATGCTCTCCGGCCTCGCCGGGATCGTGCCGGGCGTGCCGGCGGCGCCGCCGGCCGCGCCCGCCGCGCCCGCCAAGCCGGAGGCGAAGAAGGCCGACGGCGCGGACGAGCGGGTGGCCGCCGAGACGTCCAACTGACCGACCCGACCGGGGCATGACCGACGGCGCGGGGTGACACCGGGTGACCGGTGCGCCCCGCGCCGTATGCGTTTCCCGGTCAGGGAATTGCCCGGGCGTGACGGCAGTGAAGTAGGTCCCATCCACGGCGTCCGTATCGCCCCAGCAGGCCCGGATGCGTGTGAGGATGGGGGCATGTCGCACGGCGAGGAACTGTTCGCTCTCGGCGGGGACGTGACCACGGAGCCCAGCTTCGAGTCCGCTCTGCGGGGGTACGAGAAACGACAGGTCGACCGGTACGTCGCTCGTGCGGAGCACGAGATCGCGGCCCTCGCGGCCGAACGGGAACAGGCCTACACACAAATCCACAAGCTGGCCGGCCAGGTCGAGGTACTCCAGCGCGACCTCGCCCAGGCACGCAAGTCGTCCGGCGCCCTGGAGAACGTCTCCTTCCGGCACCTCGGCCCGCGGGTGGAGCAGATCCTCACCCTCGCCGAGGAGCAGGCCGACGCGATCCTGGCCGCCGCCAACGAGGAGATCGAGGCGCGCCGGGCCGCCGCCGAGCACATCGTCGAGGAGGCCCGCGAGCAGGCCGCCACCGCGCTCAAGGACTTCGAGATCGCACTGGCCGCCCGCCGGGCGGAGGAGGAGCGGCACAGCGCGGCCCGCAGGGCCGAGGCCGACGCCGCGGTCAGGACCGCCAAGGAGGAGGCCGCGCGGCTGCGCAAGGCCGCCCAGGAGGCCCTGGCGAAGGCCCAGCAGGAGGCCACCCAGCTGCGGGACGCGGCCAAGGAGATCCACCACCGGGCCCAACAGGAAGCGACCAGGCTCCGGGAGGCCGCCAAGGAGGCTCACGCCACGGCGCAGCAGGAGGCCACCCAGCTGCGCGAGGCGGCCAAGGAGGTGCACGCCAAGGCCCAGCAGGAGGCCAAGCGCCTGATCGACCAGGCCACCGAGGCGGGCCGGGCCACCCACGCCAAGGCGCAGCGGGACGCGAAGCAGATCATCGACGACGCCGCCGAGGCCGGCCGGGCCACCCGGAACAAGGCCCGCCAGGAGGCGGAGCGGCTCACCACCCAGGCCACCGAGGCGGCCAAGCGCAACCGCGCCGAGACCGAGGCGTACGTGCAGCGGATGCGCACGGAGACCGAGGCGTACGTGCAGCAGGCCCGGGCGCAGACGCAGCAGGAGCTGGGCGCCTGGCGGGCCGGGGTGGAGCAGGAGGTCAACAGCCGCCGCGAGGCCGCGGAGCGCGAGCTGGCCCAGCGCCGGTCGGCCGCCGAACAGGAGTTCACCAAGCGCCGCGACGAGCTGGAGAAGCAGTACAAGACCCGCCTCGCCGAGCTGGAGACGCAGCACAAGAACCGGCACGACGAGCTGGAGTCCGGCTTCGAGGCGCGCCGCGCCACGCTGGAGTCGGAGTACACCAGCCGGAAGCAGGAGATCGAGCAGGGCGCCGCCGCCGTCCGACAGGCCGCCGAGCGCGACGCGCTGATGATGCGCCGGCAGGCCGAGGAGGAGGCCGCGGCGCTGCTCAGCCGGGCCGAGTCGGAGGCGGCCGAGAAGCGGCGCAGGGCCGACGAGCACGTGGCGACCTCCCGACGCCAGTTCGAGGAGTACGCGGCCACCACGCAACAGCACCTCGCCACCACCCAGCAGCACCTCGCCGCCACGCAGCAGGAGGCCGCCGCCGGCCGCCAGCAGCTCGCCCAGGTGATGCTGGAGATCGCCCAGGCCCAGCAGCAGCTCGCCGACCTGCGGCAGGAGACCTGGAAGTCGCGGCAGGAGTCCGACGAACTCCAGCGGCAGGTGGCCGAGCTCCGGCTGGGGCTGCTCGGTGCGGCCGACCGGCCGGGCGGGACCGACGGCGCCGCCGCGGCGGTGGCCGACGGCGGGCCGACGCCGACCGCGCCCGGCACGGCCACGGCGAACGGGGCGAAGGCGCCGACCGCCGGGGCGGACGGGGCCTCCGCGTCCCGCAGCGACGGGACGACCGCCGGGGCGGGCGCGGCGAAGAAGGAAACCGCACCGGCCGGGGCGGGCACGGCGAAGGAAACCACACCGGCCGGGGCGGGCACTGCGCCGGCGGGTGGCGCGAAGAAGGAGACCGCGCCGGCCGGGGCGGACGCGGCACCGGCGGGTGGCGCGAAGAGGGAAACCGTGCCCGCCGCGGACGGCAAGCCCGCCAAGGTGGAGCCGGCGGCGGCCGGGCAGCCCGCCAAGGGCCGGATCGAGCCGGCCGACGCGGGGCAGCCGGACGACGCCAGGGTCGCGACCGTGACCACCGTCGACGGCGGCACCGCCAGCGCCGGCGTGGACGGGGAGCCGACCGTGGCGGCGGTGCCGGGCGAGGGCGGCCGGGACGCCACCCCGACGAAGATCACCAGCACCGGCGAGAACGGCAAGCGGCCGGCGAAGCCGACCACCGACGAGCGCAGCGCCAAGCCGAGCAAGGTCGTCGTCGAGAAGGACTGACCGCGCCGGCCACCGGGCGGGAGGCGACTCCTGCCCGGCCGGCCTGCCGCCGGTCGCCCGGCCGACGCCGCCCACCCTGAAAAGGACGGGGTCGGTCGGCGCCTGAACGGCCACTACGCTCCTGATCGGAGCCTCCGAACACGGATCCCGTGTCCGGGCGCTTCAGCAGGTGCCGGCGGGAGTCGACCAGGGAGGTCCGGGATGGCACAGGACGGACCGACGGCGTCGGGCGCCGACCGGGAGCCCGGCCCCACCCCGGACCCGGCCGCCGGGCCGGGGCGGGAACCGGCCGGGATGGTGCCCGAGGCCGAGGCGTCGGCGGCGGGCAGCACCGCGCAGCCGGTCGTCGGCTCGGGTCGGTTCGGCACGCCGGGGCGACCGCTGCGGCGCAGCAGCTTCCTGGTCGGCTTCACCGGGGCGGCCGGGGTGCTGCTCGCGTACGCCCTCTTTCTGGGCCTGCGCAACGCGGCCGGAATCCTGATCCTGGTGGTCATCGCGCTCTTCCTCGCCGTGGGCCTGCACCCCGCCGTGGTCCGCCTGCGCTCCTGGGGGCTGCCGCACGGCGCGGCCGTGGCGGCGGTCGCGCTGACCGTCGTGCTGCTGCTCTGCGGTGGCCTGTTCGCCCTGGTGCCGCCGATCGTCACGCAGACCGGGCAGTTCATCGACCAGCTGCCGAGCTACCTGGAGGAGTTGCGCCGCAACCGGACGGTCAACGACCTGGTGGAGCGGTACGACCTGATGGAGCGGGTGCAGGACGCGGCGAACGCGGAGCGGGTCGGCCAGGCCCTGGGCGGGGTGCTCGGCGGGGCCCAGCTGGTCTTCGGCACGGTGTTCCGGGGGCTGACCGTGCTGGTGCTGACGATCTACTTCCTGGTCTACTTCGACCGGCTCCGCGACCTGGGCTACTCACTCGTGCCCCGGTCCCGCCGCGACCGGGTGCGGCTGATCGGCGACGAGATCCTGGCGAAGGTCGGCGCGTACATGGTGGGCGCGATCAGCATCGCCGTGCTGGCCGGCGCGACCACGTTCGTCTTCGCGCTGGTCGTCGGCCTGCCGTACCCGTTCGCGCTGGCCGTGGTGGTGGCGGTGACCGACCTGATCCCCCAGATCGGCGCCACCCTGGGCGCGGTGATCGTCAGCCTGGTCGCCTTCGCCACCGACCTGCGGATCGGCATCGCCTGCGCGGTGTTCTTCCTGGTCTACCAGCAGGTGGAGAACTACCTGATCTATCCCAAGATCATGCGCCGGTCGGTGGCGGTCAACGAGGTGGCGGCCCTGGTCGCGGCGCTGCTCGGCGCGTCCCTGCTGGGCGTGGTGGGCGCGCTGATCGCGATTCCGGCGGTGGCCGCGTTCCAGCTCATCCTGCGGGAGGTGATCCTGCCCCGGCAGGAGTCCCGTTGACCCCGCCGGCGTCGACCCCCCCGGTCAGCCGGCCTGACCGGCGGGCGGGCCGGGCACCGGACGGTCGGCGAAGGAGGCCACGGTGCGGTCGGCGTACGCGCTGACGTCCCCCGTCTCCACCGGGCCGTCCCAGGTCGTGGGCAGCGGCACGGCGGCGGCCGGGTTGACCCGGCGGACCACCTCGTCCAGCACGGTCTCGGCGTCGCCGACCCAGAGGTGCTTCGCGCCGGGCACCCCGACCACCTCGGCCTGCGGCACCGCCGCGAAGCGCTCCCGCGCCTCGTCGGGGCGCAGGTAGTCGTCGAACTCGGGCACCAGGGCGGTCAGCGGCTTGCCGGACGCGGCCCAGTGGTCGAGGTCCGCCGGGGCGGAGAAGCGCAACGGCGGGGAGAGCAGGATCGCCCCGGTGATCGCCGGGTCGCAGCCGTACTTCAGGGTCAGGTCGGTGCCGAACGACCAGCCGAGCAGCCAGATGTCCGGCAGCTCGTGGAACTCGGCGTACTCGATCGCGGCGGCGACGTCGAAGCGCTCGCCGACCGCGTTGTCGAAGGCGCCCTCGCTGGTGCCGCGCAGGCTGGTGGTCCCCCGGGTGTTGAAGCGGAGCACCGCCAGGTCGGCCAGGGCCGGCAGCCGCCACGCCGCCTTGCGGAAGACGTGGCTGTCCATCATCCCGCCGTGCGTCGGCAGCGGATGCAGGCAGACGAGGGTGGCCACCGGCTCCCGGTCCAGCGGCCGGGCCAGCTCGCCGACCAGCCGCAGGCCGTCCGCGGTGTGCAGCTCGATGTCCTCGCGGCGCCCGGGCAGGATGGTGGACGCGCGGATCGGTGTGCTCACCCCTCCAGTCTCACCCGTGCCGCCGGCAAGCGCCGGGCGGGGCGGAAACAGGGTGATCCAGATCGCTCAGCCGTAGCGGGGGGCGCCCCGGCCGCGCTGGACCGCCGGCCCGCGCCGGTCCCGGGCCCGCCAGCACCCGCTGTGCCAGTGCCGCCGGTCGGTCAGGTCGCCCCGGCCGTCCGCCGGCCACGCCACCAGGTGCGCCACCCCGGGCCGGATCTCCTGGTCACAGCCGGGACAGCGGTACGTCTTGGTGGACGCGCCACCGCCGACCCCGCGCACCTGCCACTCGCCGTCGCGCCACTGCTGCACCGAGGCGACGCCCTGGCGGACCCGGTCGGAGTCGAGGTGCGCCGTCTCATCGCGGCGGGGTCGGTTGCGACGGGGGCTCACGCTTGCCAAGCGTACGGGCCGTCGGCCGGACCGGCCCGCGTCGGGCGGCCCGGCCGACGACGCCGGTCACTCCCAGGTATCCGGGTCGGTCAGATCCTTCGCCACCTGTGTCCCGGCCAGCACGCTCGTCGCGTCGGCCGCCGTGAAGCCCGGGTGCCCCTCGGGCGGGTCCATGCCGGGCAACGGCGAACCGAACTCGGCGGTCAGGTGCGCTTTCGGGATGCCGAGCAGTTCCAGCTTCGTACCGTCCGGGTAGAGGTAGGCGGGACGGCCACCCACCGCGTGGTTGCTCTCGGTCGTGCTTTCCCCGATCTGCGCCCCGTACAGCAGCCGCACCCACATGACCGCCGACGGCTCCCGCTGGAGGGTGAAGCTGACACTGAGACCGCCCGGGTAGGCGGTGACGTCGACGGAGCAGGCGCTCATCGTCGTACCCGCAGGCAGGGCGCTCAGCCGCAGCGGCCCCCCGCACCGTCGTGCCTCGTCCCAGCGGATGGCATCCACGGCCTCGGCAAGGGCGCTCTGGTCGCCGCCGAGCGTGCTCGCCCGGGCGTACAGGCCGGGAACGGGCTGCCACGCCTTGACCAGCCCGCCGGCCTTACCCCCGAACTGCCGGACGGCGCCGTCGAAGGTCAGCCGGACCACGGCCTGCTGGATGGGAACGCCGTCGATCCGGAGCTCCTTGATCGCCTGCGCGGAGCGGCTCACCTCGACCCGGACCGGCCGTCCGCCCCCCACGCTGAACTGGATCGACTCGACCTGGCTCGAGCGGTGGACGGCCCAGCCCAGGTAGCGAGCCTGGCTGGGGTCCACGCCGAGGTGGAGCACCCCCGGGTCGGTGCCCACCAGGTCGGGTCGCTGGGCGACGCCCGGCACCCCGTCGGCCCTCGGCGGCACCGGGGCGGCGACGCCGGGCGTGGCGGCCGTCCACGGCAGCCGGCCGGGCAGACCGCCGAGGTCGGTGCCGGCCACCCCGACGAAGCCGAGCACCCCGACCAGGGCCAGCGCCGTGCCGGTGGCGGCCCGGCGACGCAGCTGGCGGCGGCGGCCCCGGGCCCGCGAGGCCAACAGCAGCCGGTGCGTGTCGGTCTCCCCCTCGGCGCGCTCCCGCAGCACCGCGGCGATCCGCTCGTCCAGGTCGGTCAAGGCCGGCTCCCGTTGCTCGTCGGGAGGCCACAGCGCTCCCGCAGGTGGGTGAGCGCCCGCATCGCATGGGTGCGGACGGTGACCTGCGAGCAGCCGAGGATCTGGGCGATCGTGGCGTCGTCCAGATCCTCGTAGTAGCGCAGCACCAACACGGCACGCTGACGGTCGGGCAGCATCTGGATCAGCCGCCACATCTCGTCGCGGTCGGCCGCCTCGCCACCGAGGTCGCCGCGGTGGGCCCGCTCGGCGAAGGTGTCCACGGCCAGCTCCCGGCTGGATCGGCGACGCCACCAGGAGGCGTTGGCGTTGACCAGCATCCGGCGCACGTACACGTCGGGCCGGTCGGCTCGGGCGATCCTGCGCCAGTGCACGTACGCCCGGGCCAGCACGTCCTGCGTGAGGTCCTCGGCGCGGTGCGCGTCCCCGGTCAGCAGCCGGGCCAGCCGGATCAGGGCCGGCCCGCGGCTGGTGACGTACTCCTCGAAGGTCACACCCTCAGGACGCCGTCACCGGCGCCCGCTGTTGACCGGGGTCAGCGCCGGGTGTGGTCGCGGAACCCGCGGCCGCTCTTGCGGCCCAGGTAGCCGGCCGTGACGAGGTGCTCCAGCAGCGGCGCGGGCGCGAAGCCCGGCTCCCGCAGCTCCAGGTAGAGCTCCCGCTGGATGGCCAGCGAGACGTCCAGCCCGACCACGTCGAGCAGCTCGAACGGGCCCATCGGGTAGCCGCAGCCCAGCTTCATCGCGTGGTCGATGTCGTCGGCGGTGGAGTAGCTCGCCTCCAGCATCTTCACCGCGTCGTTGAGGTACGGGAAGAGCAGCGCGTTGACGATGAAACCGGACCGGTCGCCGCAGACCACGCCCGTCTTGCCCAGCGCGGCGCAGACCGCGCGGGCGGTGGCGGTGGTCTCGGCCGAGGTGCGGATGGTCTGCACGATCTCGACCAACGGCATGATCGGGGCCGGGTTGAAGAAGTGCAGCCCGACCACGTCGGCGGGCCGCTGGGTGGCCATCGCGACGTCGATCACCGGCAGCGACGAGGTGGTGGTGGCGAGCACGACGCCCGGCTTGCAGATCTCGTCGAGGCTGGCGAAGAGGGCCTTCTTGACGCTCAGCTCCTCGACGACGGCCTCGACCACGAGGTCGACGTCCGCGAGGTGCTCCAGGGTGGCCGACCAGTTGATCCGGCCGAGCGCGGCGTCCCGGTCGGCCTCGCTGACCTTGCCGCGCACGACGCCCTTGTTGAGCGAGGTCTTGACCGCCTCGAAGACCTTGGCGGACTTCTCCGCGCCCCGGGTCACCGAGACGACCTCGTATCCGGCCTTGGCGAAGACCTCGATGATGCCGGTGGCCATCGTCCCGGAGCCGACCACGCCGACCTTGGCGATGGCCCGGGCGCCGTCGGCGAGCGCCGACTCCGTCGCCGCCGGCGTCTGCTCGTCCGGTACGACGACCGGGGAGCCCGGACGCTCGTAGGTGTAGAAGCCCCGGCCGGACTTGCGGCCGAGCAGCCCCGCGGTGACCATCTGCTTGATCAGCGGCACCGGGGCGTGCCGGCGGTCGCGCCCGCCGCGCCGGTACATGGTGTCCAGGATCTCGTACGCGGTGTCCAGGCCGATCAGGTCCATCAGCGCCAGCGGGCCCATCGGCAGGCCGCAGCCGAGCTTCATGGCCGCGTCGATGTCCTCGCGGGTCGCGTAGTGCGACTCCAACATGCCGACGGCGTGGTTGAGGTAGCCGAAGAGCAGCGCGTTGGCGATGAAGCCGGCCCGGTCGCTGATGGTGACGTCGACCTTGCCCAGCCGCGCGCAGAGCGCCTCGACGTCGGCGACCACGTCGGCGGAGGTGACCACCGTCCGGACCACCTCGACCAGCTTCATGACCGGTGCCGGGTTGAAGAAGTGGATGCCGATCACCTGGTTGGGCCGGCTGGTCGCGACGGAGATCTCGGTGACGCTCAGCGACGAGGTGTTGGTGGCGAGGATCGCCTCGGGCTTGCAGACCCGGTCCAGCTCGGCGAAGATCCGCTGCTTCAGGTCCAGGTGCTCGGGCACCGCCTCGATGACGAGGTCCACCGAGTGCAGCGCGTCCAGGCCGACCTGCCAGTCGATCCGGGCCAGCAGCGCGTCCCGGTCGGCCTCGGCGAGCTTGCCCTTGGCCACGGCCCGGTCCGTCGACCCGGTCAGGGTGGCCCGGCCGCGCTCCAGCGCGGCCGCGGAGATCTCGACCGCGACCACGTCGACGCCGTTGCGCGCGAAGACCTCGACGATGCCGGCACCCATGGTGCCCAGACCCACAACGCCCACGCTGGTGAACTCGCGCGCCACGACCGGCCTCCCCAATGCTCCGCACGGCCGCATGAACGGCCACTAAGGTTATGCGCGCGAGTCTGCCACGTGACGTTCGGTTGTCGAGACGCCGTGGGATATTTCACGGGCCACCCGCCGGGCCGCCCGCTCGTCAGGCGACCCCGGTCGTCGGACCGGCCCTGTTGTCGGGTCGCCCGGCCTCAGGCCGCCCCCTCGGTCAGCCGCAGCAGCTCCGCGACGAACTCGGCCGGCCGCTCCAGGTGCGGGCTGTGCCCGCAGCCGGTCAGCAGCACCTCCCGGTACGCGCCGCCGGCAGCCGCGTAGCGCTCCAGCACCGCCCGGGTCTGCCCCACCATCGGCTGCGCCGGGCACTCCTGGGTCCCCGGCCAGCCGGGCACCACGCCCAGCGAGCCCAGGTGGGCCAGGTCGAACAGCGAGGTGTCCGAGACGATCACGTCGGCGTCCCCGTGGATCCAGGTGATCGGCGGCTTGCCGGCCACGGCCACGAGTTCGTCGGCGACCCGGAAGTACGCCGGGGAGAGCGCGTTGAGCACGCCACGCCGACCCGGTGCGGTGCCGGGCCAGTTCGCCGAGTCCACCGCCGTGCCCGGGTAGTTGTCGTCGCCGGTCGCCGTGGTGAGAAGGGTGTCCAGCAGCAGCTCCTCGTCCTCGCCGAGCGAGGCCGGGTCCGCCACGTACGCCGCCCGCAGCACGTTGCGCGGGCTGGCCTGGCTGTCCGCGCCCCGGTCGCCGGCGGCCAGCCGCTTGACGAACTCCTGGTTGGCGGTGCCCGCGCCGGTGCCGGCGAAGTCGGGGGTGGTGGGCGTGCCGGTCAGATCGCGGGTGCCCCCGTAGCCGTACGGCGAGACCGGCGCGGCGAGCAGCAGCGCGGCCACCCGGTCGGGGTGGTCGACCAGCAGCCGCATGGCCACTCCCCCGCCGAGCGAGTGCCCGACCACCACCGGCCGGGCGGCGGGCGGGAACAGGGACGGCTCGTCGAGCAGCGCGGCGACGTCGTCGGCGAAGTCGGTCAGCCCCCGGGTCGCGTCCACCGGGGCGGTGTCGGTGTACCCGTAGCCGCGCAGGTCGGGGGCGACCACCCGGAGGGTGTCCGGCAGCCGCCGCACCAGCGGCTCCCAGAAGGCCGCTGACGAGCAGTTGCCGTGGATCAGCAGCACGGGCACGCCGTCCGGCGGCCCGGCCACCCGCACCGCCTGGGTGATTCCGTTCGCCGACACGAGCTGCTGTCCGGTCTCCATCCGCGGCATGCTGCCACGGCGGCCCGGCCGCGTCCATGGGTCCACCCGCCATGTTCCCTGGTCGGGAGGTGTGGCGGCGGGTCAGGACGGGGTGGACCCCACCGCGGCCACCGGCAGCGGCGGGTCGGCGGCCGGGAGCGCCGGCGCGGTCACCGACGGCGGCATCGGATCGCCACCCGCGAGGGCCGGGGTCGACAGCGGCGCCACCGCGTCGGCACCCGCGACGGCCGGGACCGCGACGGCGTCGCCGCCCGGCAGGGCCGGGGTCGCTACGAGGTCGCCGTCCGGGAGGGCCGGCATCGCGACGGGATCGCCGCCCGGGAGGGCCGGGGTCGCGATCGGCAACGGCAGCGTCGGGCGGTGGTCGCGGCGCGGCCGGCCGAAGGTGAGCCCCACCGGATCGGTCCGCGCCACGCCCGGGTCGAAGAGGCGCAGCTCGGTGCGCCCGACCCGGATGACGTCCCCGTCGGCCAACTGCTCCACGCCGCTGATCCGCCGGTCGTTGAGCCAGGTGCCGTTGGTCGAGCCCAGGTCCGCCAGGCAGGCGCCCTCGCCCGTCAACCAGACCTCGGCGTGCCGGCGGCTCAGGTGCGCGTCGCGCACGACGATGTCGGCCGTCGGCGCACGCCCGATCACCTGCCGCGCGGGGCCGACCCGGAAGCTCAGGCCCCGCATCGCCCCGCCGGCCACCGTCAACAACGGCATCAGTTCCGGATGTTCCTCCATGGACAGCCAGCCCTCCACCCCACGCGGTCACCCCGCGCGTCAGCCTGCCACCACACCGTAGTCGCCATCGACCGCCGGGTGGTCACCTCCGCGCCCCCGGCCGGACACCTCCGGTTCACCGGACCGGCGGCCACCGGCCGACGGAGAACGGGACCCCGCCCGGCACGCCGGGGCGTCTGCCGCTTCTCACGGAAAGGGGGCACCGCCGCGTTCAACGAGGCCGGGCGGCGGAGCGCGGTCCCTCCCGTACGGGCGGGGCCCGACCGGCAGGTCGGTGGCCTACCGGCGAGTAATCTTCGGGTCTAGACTTCCGCCATGACGGCTGTGCATCTCCCGGGAGCCCCGGTCATCGAGGACGGTCGGCTGGTCTCGACGAGCCCGGCGACCGGCGCCGAGGTCGGTCGCCTCCCGATCGCGACCGCGGAGGACGTCGAACGGGCGGTGGACCTGGCCCGGCCGGCCGGAGAGTGGTGGGCCGGCCTCGGCTTCACCGGTCGCAAGGAGCGGCTGCTGCGGTGGCGCGCCCTGCTCGCCCGGCGCATCGAGGAGCTCGCCGACCTGGTGCACGCCGAGGGGGGCAAGCCGGTCGCCGACGCCGTCGTCGAGATCGTCACCGCCGTCGAGCACGTCGACTGGGCGGCCCGCAACGCCCGCCGCGTGCTGGGCCCCCGCCGGGTCCGCTCGCGGCTCGTCCTGGCCGAGTTCTCCGCGCACCTCGAATACCAACCGCACGGCGTGGTCGGCGTGATCGGCCCGTGGAACTATCCGGTCTTCACCCCGATCGGCTCCGTCGCGTACGCGCTGGCGGCGGGGAACGCGGTCGTGTTCAAGCCGAGCGAGTACACCCCCGCCGTCGGGCAGTGGCTGGTCGACACGTTCGCCGAGGTGGTGCCGGAGCGGCCGGTGTTCACCGCGGTACACGGGCTCGGCGACGTCGGCGCGGCGCTCTGCCGTTCCGGGGTGGGCAAGGTCGCCTTCACCGGCTCGTCCGCCACCGCCCGGAAGGTGATGGCGGCCTGCGCCGAGTCGTTGACGCCGGTGCTGCTGGAGGCCGGCGGCAAGGACGCGATGATCGTCGACGCCGACGCCGACCTGGACGCCGCCGCCGAGGCGTGCGTCTGGGGCGCGCTGACCAACGCGGGCCAGACCTGCATCGGCATCGAACGGGTCTACGCGGTCGATCCGGTCTTCGACGCCTTCGTCGACAAGGTGGTGGAGCGGGCCGGCCGGTTGACCGTCGGCCCGGACGACGCCGACATCGGCCCGATCACCATGCCGAGCCAGCTCGACATCATCCGTCGGCACATCGACGACGCGCTGGCCCGGGGCGGCCGGGCGGTGCTCGGCGGCGCCGACGCGGTGCAGCCCCCGTACGTGCGACCGACCGTGCTGGTGGACGTCCCGGAGGACTCGCTCGCCGTACGCGAGGAGACCTTCGGCCCGACCCTGACCGTCAACCGGGTCCGCGACGCCGACGAGGCCGTCGCCCGGGCCAACGCCCTGTCGTACGGCCTGGGGGGTTCGGTCTTCGGCCGGCGGCGTGCGGTGGCGATCGCCCGACGGCTGCGCTCGGGGATGGCGTCGGTCAACTCGACGCTGACCTTCGCCGGGATGTCCACGCTGCCGTTCGGCGGCGTCGGCGAGTCCGGCTTCGGCCGCATCCACGGCGAGGACGGGCTGCGCGAGTTCAGCCGCGCCAAGGCGATCACCCGGCGGCGGGCCCGGTCGCTGCTCGCCTCCACGACCTTCGAGCGGACGCCGGCCGACGTCGCCCGGCTCGTGCGGGCCATCAAGACGATGTACGGCAGGTGACTGTCGGATAACCGATCGACCGGGCGGACGGCGTCAGAAGAGAGTGAGCTCGTCCCGCTCGATGCCGCGCAGCTTGTCGTAGTCCACGACCACGCAGCGGATGCCCCGGTCGGTGGCGAGCACGCGGGCCTGCGGCTTGATCTCCTGCGCGGCGAAGACGCCGGCGACGGGCGCGAGCAGCGGGTCGCGGTTCATCAGCTCCAGGTACCGGGTGAGCTGCTCCACGCCGTCGATCTCGCCACGCCGCTTCACCTCCACCGCCACCGCGCCCTGGTTGGCGTCCCGGCAGAGCAGGTCGACGGGGCCGATGGCCGTCATGTACTCCCGCCGGACCAGCGTGAACCCCTCGCCGAGCGTCTCCGGGTTGGCCGCCAGCAGTTCCTGGAGGTGCGCCTCCACGCCGTCCTTGCGCAGGCCCGGGTCGACGCCCAGCTCGTACGAGGTGTCCTGGAAGATCTCCTCCAGGGTGATCCGCAGCTCCTCGCCGGCCTTGTTCACGACCCGCCAGACGCCGGGGGCCTCCTCCAGCCGACAGGGCGGGCTCATCCAGTTCAGCGGCTTGTACGCCCGGTCGTCGGCGTGGATCGACACCGACCCGTCCGCCTTCACCATCAGCAACCGGGTGGCCGGCGGCAGGTGAGCCGACAGCCGTCCGACGTAGTCCACCGAGCACTTCGCAATCACCAACCGCACCCGACGAGGGTAGCCGAGACCCCGGCCGGCGCCAGCGAGCGGCACTGGCGTGCCGGTGCGATGCTGAGACGGTGCTCGAAGTTCTCACCGGTACCGGCCTCGCCGCCTCGGCGGGGTTGAACGCCTACATCCCCCTGCTCACCATGGGGCTGCTGGCCCGCTACACCGACCTGATCGACCTGCCCGCCGGTTGGCAGTGGCTCGGCAACGGCTGGGTGGTCGCCATCCTGGCGGTGCTGCTGGTGATCGAGGTGGTGGCCGACAAGGTGCCCGTGGTCGACCACGTCAACGATGTGGTGCAGACCGTCGTCCGGCCGACCGCCGGCGGCCTGGCCTTCGGCGCGGGAGCCTCGTCGGAGACGGTGACGGTGAGCGACCCGGGAAGCTTCTTCTCCTCGAACCAGTGGGTCCCGGTGGTGACCGGGGTGCTGATCGCCCTCGGCGTGCACCTGCTCAAGTCCGCCGCCCGGCCGGTCATCAACGCCACCACGGCCGGCGTCGGCGCCCCCGTTGCCAGCACCGCCGAGGACGCCACGAGCGTGGTCGTGTCGGTGGTGGCGATCCTCCTGCCGGTGCTGGTGCTGGCGTTCCTTGCCGGGCTGGTCCTGTTCCTCTTCTGGTTCCTGCGTCGCCGGTCCGACCGCCGCCGGGAACGTGCGGCGGCGCGGGCCGCCGGCTTCCGGGTCTGACCGCCGTACGCCGGCCGACGCGCCGTGGGGGGGGGGGG
>NZ_JBPQTP010000112.1:0-22218 GCF_051386395.1 Micromonospora sp. URMC 106 | reverse complement strand
GAGTTGTCCACAGGGGGTGGTGTGAGGGGCGGGTGTCGGTGGGGTTTCTTCCGATCCTGTGCGTATGTCTACTCAGCTGTGGCGTGTCGACGAACTGATGCGGGACCTCACCGTGAAGCGGATTCGCGCCAGACTCGACCGGGCGGAACTGCTACGGGTGCGGAGAGGCGTCTACGGCGACCAGCCGTGTGGCGAGGAGGACGAACTGCGCGCGCTCATGCTGTGCCTGCCCGATGAGGCCATGCTGACCAGGCACAGCGCGGCTCAACGGTACGGCTTCGGCGTGCTGCGGGAGGATCTCGTCCACGTCCAGCTGCCCGCGACGGTGCCCAGGCCCCGGCTGCCGGGACTGGTCGTCCACCATTCGGTGCTTCCCGCGCAGCCCGTCGTCGTCCGTGGGCTGCCCTGTGTGCCGGCGGCCCGATGCGCCGTCGACCTGGCGCGTACCGTTCGGCGACTGGACGCCCTGCCCGTGCTCGACGCCGCCATCCGATCGGGAGCGGTCGGTCCGGACGAGCTCTTGGCGGAGGCCGCGGCTCATCGGAGACTCCGCGGCGTGCGGCAGGCCCGAGACCTCGTACCGCTGGCAGACGGTCGAGCGGAGTGCCGGCAGGAGAGCCAGCTGCGACTGATCCTGCTCGACGGGCGGCTGCCGGCGCCGGAGCCCCAACTGTGGGTGCACGACGGTGACGGCATTCCCCGCTACCGGCTGGACCGGGGCTACCGGAAGCGCAGGATCGGCATCGAGTACGACGGGGTGTCACACCTCGGACGTGATCAACTCCGGTACGACCGTGAACGGATGAACTGGCTGGACGTGAACGGCTGGCGGATGCGCTACTTCACCGACCGCGACCTGTACTCGCGTCCCGCCCACATCGTCGCCACCATCCGCGCCGCTCTCTCCTGACCCCGCCCCGCCCCGCCGTTTCTACCGATCTTGCACTTCCTGCCCGGACTGTTCGGTACGACACGGGCATTTCGGGGGCAGGAAGTGCAAGATCGCGGCGAGGGGAGCGGGAAGGCCGGGGACTTGGGATGGGGGTCAGCGGAAGGCTGGGCGTGGGTGTGAGCCCAGGCGGCGAAGGTGCGCGGTGGGCGGTCGAGCAACCGCTCGACGGTGGCCGTGACCGTGTATGCGATGGGGGTGGGTTGCCCTGCCAGGACGCGAGCAGGTCGATCAGCTCGTCGGCGTAGCCCGCCTGCCGCCACCGGTCGCGGGCCTGCTGCTCGGTCAGCTCGACGAAGCGCAGCTCGCGGCCGAGCGCGGCGGCGATGGCGGCGAGCCGCTGCCTCGGGGTGAGCGCCTCCGGGCCGGTGAGCGTGTTGACCTGTCCGGCGTGCCCCTCGCCGGTGAGCACCCTCCGCGGCGACCGCGCCCACGTCGGCCTCGTCGACCACGGCGGCGCGGACACCCTGCCGGTCGCGCCGATCACCAGATACGTAACGGGATCTTCCTTCGTTCGCTGACCGCGAGGCTAGGAGCTGAACCCGACTTCAGGTCAAGATCTGCGTACCCGTGAACGTGCCGTGCTCCCGGTGACGGGGAAGGGCCCCTCGCCGCGGGGGCAAACGATGGTGGTGAGCTGGGGCGCGAGCCGGGTGGCCGCGCCGTCAGCCGCGGAACGCCTCGTCCAGGATGTCCAACCCCCGGTGCAGGTCGGCGTCGGAGATCACCAGCGGCGGCAGGAAGCGCAGCACGTTGCCGTACGTGCCGCAGGTGAGGGTGAGCAGGCCGGCGGCGTGACAGGCCGCCGACACCGCCGCCGTGGCGGCCGGGTCGGGGGTGAGCGTGCCGGGGCGGACGATCTCCACGGCGAGCATCGCGCCCCGGCCGCGCACCTCGGCGACGCGCGGGTCCCGCTCGGCGACCGCCCGCAGGCGCGCCGTCATCGCCGCGCCGATGCGGCGGGCCGCCGCGGCCAGGTCCAGCTCGTGCATGGTCTCGATCGACGCGAGCGCCGCCGCGCAGGCGACCGGGTTGCCGCCGTACGTGCCGCCGAGGCCACCGACGTGCACCGCGTCCATCAGCTCGGCCCGGCCGGTGACCGCGGCCAGTGGCAGCCCGCCGGCGATGCCCTTGGCCAGGGTGACCAGATCCGGCTCGACGCCCTCGTGCTGACAGGCGAACCAGTCGCCGGTGCGGCAGAAGCCGGTCTGGATCTCGTCGGCGACGAACACCACCCCGGTGGAGGTCGCCCAGTCGCGCAGCGCCGGCAGGAAACCGGGCGCCGGCACGACGAACCCGCCCTCGCCCTGGATCGGCTCGATCAGCAGCGCCGCCACGTTCTCCGCGCCGACCTGCTTCTCGACCGTCTCGATCGCGCGGGCCGCCGCCTCGGCGCCGGAAAGGCCCCCGTCGCGCAGCGGGTACGACATCGGCACCCGGTAGACCTCTCCGGCGAACGGCCCGAACCGGTGCTTGTACGGCATGTTCTTCGCGGTCAGCGCCATGGTCAGGTTGGTCCGGCCGTGGTACGCGTGGTCGAACACCACCACCGCCGGCCGCCCGGTGGCGTGCCGGGCGATCTTCACCGCGTTCTCCACCGCCTCGGCGCCGGAGTTGAACAGCGCCGACCGCTTCTCGAACGTGCCGGGCGTGAGCGCGTTGAGCTGCTCGCAGACCGCCACGTACGACTCGTAGGGGGCGACCATGAAGCAGGTGTGGGTGAAGCGCTCCACCTGTGCCCGCACCGCCTCGACGACGCGCGGCGCGGAGTTGCCGACGTTGGTGACCGCGATGCCGGCGGCGAAGTCGATCCACTCCCGGCCGTCGACGTCAGTGATCGTGCCGCCCGACGCGCGGTCCACGTAGGACGGGACGACGCTGCCGACGCCCCGGGCGACCGCGACGCCCCGCCGCTTGTGCAACTCCTCGGACGATGCCATGGGTCAGCCCTCGATGTTGTGCATGACGTGCTTGATCCGGGTGTAGTCCTCCAGGCTGTAGACCGAGAGGTCCTTGCCGTGGCCGGAGTGCTTGAAGCCGCCGTGCGGCATCTCCGAGACGAACGGGATGTGCGTGTTCACCCAGACGCAGCCGAAGTCCAGCCGGCGGGTCATCCGCATCGCCCGGCCGTGGTCCTTCGTCCACACCGAGGCCGACAGGCCGTAGTCGACGCCGTTGGCCCAGCGCACCGCCTCGTCCTCGTCGGAGAAGCGCTGCACGGTGATGACCGGCCCGAACACCTCGTCCTGGATGATCTCGTCGGACTGGCGCAGCCCGCTGACGACCGTCGGGGCGTAGAAGTAGCCGCGCTCGCCGAGCCGGGAACCGCCGGTCTCGACGGAGGCGTGGTCGGGGAGCCGGTCGACGAAGCCGCTGACCCGGGCGAGCTGGTTGGCGTTGTTCAGCGGGCCGTAGAGCACGTCCGCGTCGTCCGGCGCGCCGGTCTTCGTGTTGCGGGCCTGCTCGGCCAGCGCCGCCACGAAGTCGTCGTGGATGCCGGGGCCGGCGAGTACCCGCGTCGCCGCCGTGCAGTCCTGCCCGGCGTTGAAGTAGCCGCCGACCGCGATCGCCTCGGCCGCCGCCGCCACGTCGGCGTCGTCGAAGAGCACCACCGGGGCCTTGCCGCCCAGCTCCAGGTGGGTCCGCTTGAGGTCGGGGGCCGCGGCGGAGGCGACCTCCATGCCCGCGCGGGTCGAGCCGGTGATCGACACGAGCTGCGGGGTCGGGTGCGACACGAGGGTACGACCGGTGTCCCGGTCGCCGCAGACCACGTTGAACACGCCCGGCGGGAAGAACTCCGACGCGATCTCGGCCAGCAGCAGCGTCGACACCGGCGTGGTGTCCGACGGCTTCAGCACCACCGTGTTGCCGGCCGCGAGCGCCGGGGCGATCTTCCAGACCGCCATCATCAGCGGGTAGTTCCACGGGGTGACCTGGGCGCAGACGCCGATCGGCTCGCGCCGCACGTACGACGTGTGCCCCGCCATGTACTCGCCGGCCGAGCGCCCCTCCAGCATCCGGGCCGCCCCGGCGAAGAAGCGGAACTGGTCGACCGACGGCGGCAGCTCCTCGTCGGCGGTGAGCTGACGCGGCTTGCCGGTGTTGCGTACCTCCGCGTCGACCAGTTCGCCGGCCCGCGCCTCGACCGCGTCGGCGAGCCTCAGCAGCGCCTTCTGCCGCTCGGCCGGGGTCGTGTCCCGCCAGCCCTCGAAGGCGTCGGCGGCGGCCCTCATCGCCGCGTCCACGTCCGCCGGCCCCGAGACCGGGGCCTGCGCGAAGACCTCGCCGGTGCACGGGTCGATCAGGTCGGCGTAGCCGCCATCGGTCGGCTCGACGTAGTCGCCGTTGACGAAGTTGCGCAGCTGCTGCTGGTCGCTCATGACGGGCTCACTCCGGAAGGGGTGCGGTCTGCGGCGGTTATCGCAATGTGACTGCCATCTTGGCTACTGAATTCGCGGCAGACAAGGGTTAAGGCGACTGTTTCCGTGGACGGGTGGGTCGTCTACGCTGCTCCTTGTGGAGCCCGCAGCGTTCTATGTCGCCTCCCGCCCCGCCCACGGCGAGGGCGAACTGACCGTCCACCACCCGTACGACGGGCGCGCTGCCGGTCGTACCACCCTCGCCACCGCCGACCAGGTCGAAGCGGCCGTCGCGGCAGCCGCCGGGGTGGCCGCGGCGGCCGCGGCCCTGCCCGCGCACGCCCGCGCCGCGGCCCTGGACCACGTGTCCCGGCGGCTCGCCGAGCGGGCCGAGGAGGTCACCCGCCTGATCACCGCCGAGAACGGCAAGCCGCTCAAGTGGGCGCGGGCCGAGGTCGGCCGGGCGGTCTCCACCTTTCGCTGGGCGGCCGAGGAGGCGCGGCGCTTCTCCGGCGAGCTGCAACGCCTCGACACCGACCCGGCCGCCACCGGCCGGATCGCGCTGGTCCGGCGGGCGCCGAAGGGGCCGGTGCTCGGCATCACGCCGTTCAACTTCCCGCTCAACCTCGTCGCGCACAAGGTCGCCCCGGCGATCGCGGTCGGCGCCCCGATCGTCGTCAAGCCCGCGCCGGCCACCCCGCTGTCGGCGCTGCTGCTCGGCGAACTGCTCGCCGAGACCGACCTGCCGGAGGGGATGTTCTCGGTGCTGCCGCTGCCCAACGAGCGCGCCGCCGAACTGGTCGCCGACCCCCGGCTGCCGGTGGTGTCGTTCACCGGCTCCGGCCCCGTCGGCGCGGCGATCCGCCGGTCCGTGCCCGACAAGCACGTCACCCTGGAACTGGGCGGCAACGCCGCCGCCGTGATCTGCGAGGACTGGAACACCGACGAGGACCTGACCTTCGCCGCGCACCGCATCGCGACGTTCGCCAACTACCAGGCCGGGCAGTCCTGCATCGCGGTGCAGCGGGTCTACGTGCACGAGTGGCTCTACGACGCGTTCCTGCCCCGGCTGGTGGCGGCCGTGCAGGAGCTGCGCACGGGCGACCCGTCGGACGAGCTGACGGACGTGGGCCCGCTGGTGTCGGAGGAGGCCGCCCGCCGGGTCGAGGCGTGGGTGGACGAGGCGGTCACGGCCGGCGCCGCCATCGAGGTGGGCGGCCGGCGCGAGGGCGCCACCTACCCGCCGACCGTGCTCACCGGGGTGCCGGCGGACGCCCGGGTCAGCGCCGAGGAGGTCTTCGGGCCGGTGCTGGTGGTCGCCCGCGTCGAGCACGACCAGGCCGCGTTCGCCGCGGTCAACGACTCGGCGTACGGACTCCAGGCGGGCGTCTTCACGCATCGTCTGGACGTCGCCTTCGCCGCGCACCGCGCCCTGGAGGTCGGCGGGGTGATCGTCGGCGACGTGCCGTCGTACCGGGCCGACCAGATGCCGTACGGCGGGGTGAAGGGCAGCGGCGTCGGACGCGAGGGACTGCGCAGCGCGATGGAGGACTACACCGACCCGCGGGTCATGGTGCTGACCGGGGTGACGTTGTAGCTCACCAGGTGCCGTCGTCGCGGACGCGGGCGGGGGCGCGGCCGAGCAGCAGGGTGGTCAGGGCGGCGTCGATGTCCTCGCCGAGGAACCACTCGCCCGCCTGGTCCAACGCGAACACCCGGCCCCGCTCGTCGACGGCGAGGATGCTCTCCTGCCGTTCGGTGCCGATGGGGAAGAGCCGCGCCCCGAGGACGGCGGCGAAGTCGGCCAGGGTGTCGGCGGTGTGGGCGACCTGACGTGGGCGGATGTCGAACCGGGAAATCCACACCTGTTCGCCGGGGCCACGCCGGGCGCCCACCAGGCTGGGGAAGGCGGTGAGCGTCGCCAGGGCCGCCGGGAAGTCGGCGTGCGTGGACGTGCTGCCCCGGACCGCGCTCACGTCCCTGATGGCGGACATCGCGACGACCTCGTCCCCGAAGTGGGGCCGCCAACCGGCCGCGACGAGTGCCTGCGCGACCTCGGGCGGGAAGCGGCCCGGGTCGGGATCCGGCTGCGGATCCGGCTGCCACGGCATCGTGAAGGCCCGGTCGGACCAGGGCAGGAGGTTGAACTCCACGAGCAGGTCGACGCACGAGTCGCAGGGGCGGTCGGCGGGACCGCCGTGCGGATCCCCCGCCTCGCGCACCCGGAAGATTTCGAACCGGGCGCTCTGCAGGAGATCCTTCGCGTCGGCCATGCCCAGCGGGGCGATGCCCTCGGCGGCGCGGCGGTGGTCGTATTCGTGCAGGACGTCCGAAACGACGATCAGCTCGGCGTGCCGGTGGCAGCCGCGCACCAGGTGCCCGGCGGGCATCTCCTCCAGACGGGCGCGGACCAGCGGGTGGTGGTTCAGTTCGACGTCGCCCTTGGCGCCCTGCGCGCGGAACAGCCGGCCCTCGACGGTCAGGTGCGCCGCCGTGCCGGGAGTGGGGAGCCGATGGATCTCGCGGAGCAGTTGGCTCACCGGGTCGACCGTGCGCGGCGCCCCCGGGCCTTCCGGCCGGCTCCGGCGGTACATCTGCTCGACGACCTCGACCGGGACGCGCGGCCAGGTGGTCACCTCGCCGGTCTCCTTGTCCACCACGGTGGTCGGCAGCTCGCCCGGCACCGTCCGCGCCTCGACGGACACTGTGGACGTGATCACGTAGCCGAGGTCGAACTCGTCGACCGCCGGCCGGCACTCGTGTCCCAGGCGCTGTGAGTCGCGGCGGGCCCACACGACGGCGAGCTGCTCGGCCTGGTGGCGATCGATCACGCGCCTGAAACTACCGGACCCCACGGAAATCGTGGCGCCCGGTATGGTTCGCCCTACCGACGGTAACCGGGGAGGGTGGCGTTGGCCGAGAGCGTGGACCGGGACGCCAATCGTGCGCTGCGGGCGCGGTTCGACGAGGTGTACGGGGACTACCAGCGGCTTCGGTCCGGTTTGGACGAGTTGCAGACACGGCTCGCCGAGCTGCGGGTGACCGAGCGCTCCGACGACGGTCAGGTGACCGCCACCGTCGGGGCCCGCGGCGACCTGATCTCGGTGGAGCTGCACCCGTCCGTCTACCACGACCGGGACGCGAAGGCGTTGAGCCGGAAGATCACCACCACCGTCCACCGGGCCGGCGCGGCGGCCGCGTCCGCCACGCAGGAGCTGGTGGCCGGCTATCTGCCCGCCGGCTCCGGCGCGGTCGACTTCCTGCGTACGGGTGACTTCGGCTCGTTGCTGGGCCGGGCGGACTCGGCGCTGCGCCGGGGCGAGTGATGGACGGGCAGCTCTGGCTCGACCCGCAGCGCGCCCGGCGCGGCGGCACCGACCTCTCGCTTGCCGGTCAGGCCGTCACCGCGCGGCGACGCGAGGTGGGCGGCGCGATCGCGGCGGCGAGCGCGTCCCGGCCGTGGGGGAAGGACGACATCGGGGCCGCCTTCGAGCAGAAGTACCGGGGCTTCGAGGAGCTGGTGCTGCGCGTGTGGGAGGGCGTCGGCCGACACCTCGACGGGCTGGGCGCCGACGTGGTCCGGTCCGTCGACGCCAACCTGCGCACGGACGCGGCGAGCGCGGGTCGGCTCGACCGCGTCGGTGACCGGCACCAGCAGCGCTGATCCGCGGAGGAGACCCGGATGAGTCTGTTGCCGAGCCCCATCCCGCACCCGCTCGACTACTCGCCCTGGGATCTGCCGGGCTGGGTCTACGAGGCCCTCGACTGGGTGGTCGGCGTCGAGTGGCCGGAGGGGAACGAGCGCGCCGTCTGGGAGCTGGCCGACCAGTGGTACGCGGTGGCCGCCGCGCTGGCCGGGCCGCACGCCGACGCCGTCGCGGCCGCGGGAGAGGTGCGCGGCGGGTACGGCGGCGTCGGGGCGGTCTCCGCCGCGTTCGACACCGCCTGGCGCCGGGTGGCGGAGGGCGACGAGGCGCCGCTGCCCGTGCTGCTCGCCGTCAGCACCGAGCTGGGCCGGCTGGTGGAGGAGTGCGGCTGCGACATCGAGGGTGCCAAGCTCGAGGTCTGGATCGAGCTGGGCATCCTGGTGATCGAGCTGCTGTCGCTGGCGGTCGCGACGGTGCTCACCGCCGGCGCGGCCTCGCCCGCCGCCGGGGCGGCGATCACCGCCACCCGGCTGATCGTGCAGCAGATCTTCAGGCGGCTGATGGCGCAACTGGCCCGCAGGTCGCTCAAGCAGGGGCTCAAGGAGGCCGGCGAGCGGGCGGCGAAGGAGGTCACCAGGGGTGGTGTGCGGGGCGTGGGCCGGCGCGCGGCGCTGGGTGGCCTGTCCGAGGCGGCCGAGGAGAGCGGCATCAACCTCGCCACCCAGGCATACCAGAACTCGACCGGCCGACGGCACGGGCTGGACCTGACGGAGCTGGGCACGACGGCGGTCGGCGGCCTGGCCGGCGGGGCGGTGGCGCCGCTGGCCGGCCTCGGTCGACACGCCACCGGGCGGGGGGCCCGCATCGGGGAGCACGTCGGCCGCGAGATGACCGGCGAGGTGATGGCCGAGCAGGCCGCGAGTCTCGCCACCGGGCAAGGGCTGACCTCGGTGGAGGACGCGGCCCGCGCGGCCGTGTCCGGTGCCCGTGGCTCCGCCACCGCGCAGGCCGACGCGGCGCTGCAGGCCCGGCTCGACGGGCAGATGAGCGCCCTCGCCGGGATGTCGCTGCCGTCGACAGGACCTGACGGCTTCTCGACGCCTCCTGGTGTGCCGGCAGCGGCTGCGCCCACCGTTGCCGTGTCCGGCGCGGGAGCCGAGCCGTCGACGCACGGTTCAGGGGCGAGCAGCGCGCCGGGCGAGGGTCAGCGAGGTGCGACCGGTGTTGAGGCGGTGCCGGCGCCCCGGGCATCGGCGGAGGGGAAGCCGGAGCCGATCGGGCCCGCGACGACGACCGCTGCCCGGGCCGGTGACACGACCCAGCCCGTGACTGCCCCCGAAAACGAACGGGTCGCCGCGACCGTCGACGCCACCGGGTCCGCGCCGCTGGAGCCCGCACTCAGTCCGACGCTCTCGTCGGTCACGGCGGTGGCGCCTCTCCCTGCCAACGGGGGCATCTCGGCCGGGGTGGACGTCCAGACAACGGCTTCCGGGAACGTCCCGAGCGGCGCCGGTCCCGGGAACGTCCCGAGCGCCGCTGGCCCGTCGAACGCGCCGGTGGCGGCCTCGACAGGCGGGCCCGGCGCAGGCGGGGGCGCCGTGACGGTCGGGTCGGCCCCCGCCTCGCTTGCTGAGCCGAGAGCGTTGGTTACCCCCGGCCCGGTCGCGGGCCACGTCCCGTCGGTCGCCAGCCCCGAAGCCGCCACCGCACGAGGAGCCGCCGCCGCAGCGGCGCCGGCACATCCGCAGCCGGCACCGCCCACCCGGCTGCCCGCGCTCGGCGCCCTGGCACCCATGCCGGGTCCTCCCGTCGACACCGACACGCCGGCAGCGGCCGGTCGGGATGACTCGACCGTTCCCCGGGTCAGGGCCCCCGAGTGGTACGCGGCAAGGTGGGCGCTCGACCAGGAGGCGTTCGAGCGACGTCGCTATCGCGGCTACTACGAGTCGCAGCGGGCGTGGTTCGAGGACAAGCGCCGCTTCGACGAGGCTGCGCGGCTCAGGGCTCGCGCGGAGGAGCACCACCAGAGGGCGCGGGACTTCGCGGCTCACGCGCTTCACCTGCACCGCACGGGCCAGGCGCGCCAGGCTGACAGGTGGCAGTGGGCAGCGAACGACGAGACGCGAGCGTACGGGCAGTGCCTCGACCACGCGGAAGCCGTACTGGCGGGCAGCGTCGTGCCGTCAGTCGTGGGGGTCGCCGACCCCGCGGACTTCCGCCGGATCAACGACGACGTCGGCGACCTGGCACGCGGCGCCGTGGAGACCGCCGACCGTTCGGCGCTGACGGGAGACGACCATCCGCCGCCGATCGACCGGTCGCGGAACTACGGCCAGCCCGGCGGTCTGCGTCCACCGCTGGCACTGCACCAGACCGACATCGAACGGCAGGTGCCGCGCGAGCCTGACGGGAGCGTCAGGCGCACCGCCGACCCGCGACTCGGCGGCTGGTTCGGGCTGGTGAACGACGGTGGCCCGCAGGCCGACCCGACGCGTGCCATCAACTGCATCGACTGCACCCTGTCGTTGTTCGACACCTGGATGCACGGTCGGCCCCGGGTGGCCGCTCCCCGCACCTTCGACGCCTACCTCTCCGGCGACGTCACGCGCCCCATCAACGGTGAGCGGGGCGGCACGGGGCGGATCGAGGACGTCACGGGCGGGCGCTTCCAACGCCTCTGCCAGCCGGCGGACGACGTCCAGGGCGCCGAGCGGCAGCGGACCGTCGACGCCGGCTACCGCAACCTGCACGACCAACTCCGCATCGGAGGACACGGCAGCTTCGCCTTCGTCGTCAACACCTGGGAGCAGGGCGGATCCCACATCTGGGTCGCCCTCAACCAGCACGGCACGGTGCTCTACCTCGACCCGCAGACCGGAGTCGTGTCCGACGCGCCCCTGTACCGGCACCGGGGCACCTCACACCCGTACAACGCCGTCGACATCGAGGTCCTGGTGCTCGGCCCGGACGCCAGACCGATGCCACTGGCCGGGCTGCGGCGCGGCCGGTTCAGCGAGCGACCCGACCTGCCGGACCACCCGCCCGTCGAGACCGACCAGGGGTACGGCGAGCCGTACCTCAACCGCATGTACCTGCTCGACGGCCCCGGCGCGGCCCCGCCCGTCGGGCCGACGCCGGAGGGGTCCTCAGCGCAGTTCGGTGAGCCAGAATCGCCACCCGGCCGGAGCGATGTCCCGCGGGAAGAGTTGCGGGCCGCACGGGAACGCGCACAGGCGGAGCGGGTGGCGAACGGCATTCCCGCGAGCGCCGTCCTGGCCGACGCGCCGGACCTGGAGCGGGTGTTCGCCGCCGGCGCGACCCCGGCCGAGGTGGCGGCCGGGCTCGATGCGCCGGCACTCCGGCGACTCGTACCTGACCTCGACGAGCCGGCCGCCACGGACGTGGCGCGGCTGTTCGCGGAGCCGCGCGTGCAGCGCATGCTGGATGACACCTGGCGAGATCCGCCCCGGGGTGAGCCGATGCTCGCCGAGACCCTCGTGCGGCAGTTGGTGCAACAGCCGGACCTGGCGCGGATGATCCTCGCTACGCCGGAGTTGGCGAACTCGCTGACTGCGCGCCCGGTGACGCTGCATCACCTGGCCAGCCACCAACAGGCGATCGACGTCCTCGGCTCGGTGCTTGACGACATCGCGGTACGAGGCGCCGAAGCGGTCGTCAGAGGATCGGTGCCTACGCCTCACCAAACGCCTCTCACGGACGATCAACGAAGGATCAGCGCGCTCTTTCCCGCAGGCCCGGAAAGGTCTACCCAGGCCGGGTTCGACGTAGCTCGCAAGAACGACGTCGAGTATCAGGCGGAGTACCTTGACCGGTTGTATGCCGATGCGGTCGAAGCGCAGCGGGAGGTTACCGCTCTCGCGCGACGCCTGGCTGCCGAATCTTCTGGGCCGGCCGTACCTGATGGCCGCTCCGCGCCGAAGGACAGACAACGGGCAGAGGATAAGGTGGCCAAGTATCGAGGGGACGTTTCGATGCTGACCGACCTTGCTGCCGCGAAGGTCGCCTTTCGTGCGCTCTCAGATCTCTACGCGGCGCTTGAAGTGCTTCGCGGATATGTTGGCGTGGAGATTGTCGAATTCGAAGACCGTTTCATCTCCCCTCAATCAAGTGGCTATCGCGATGTCCAGATGTCGCTGCGGACGTCGAACGGGCACATTGCGGAATTCCGCCTGCATCTTCAAGCCTTGGACGACGTAGCCGCCTGGGAGCATGCCTTGTACGAAGTCCGGCGGGACCTAAAGGCGGTGGCCAAAGATCAGGGCCGTACCATGTCGCAGGTGGAACGCGCTGTCTGGAACGGTGTTCTCAAAGAGGAACAGCGATATTTTTGGCAGGCGCTGCAGACGACATTGGGCGGAGGCCCGCTAGGATGACCGAGATGCCCGGGTTGGTGCTGCCGGCCTACTTCAGCTATTACAAGTCGCCCGTCAAATTGGTCGACACTCCTGATGGCGGTATCAAGGCTTGGCGGCTGTCGCATGACACGGGTGGGTGGGAGCCCGCCGATGACCTGATTGAAGAGATTCTGTTCGCTGTTGGCGGAGAGATAAGTTCATTGACGGTGGACTCCTTCATCGACTGGACGGAGCATGACCGCGGCCGCTACCTACGGGGCGAGGGGCCGGTTTTCGCGCTGTACGAGACGGTCAAGGCCATCGTGGAAAATGCCAAGGCCGAGAGGCGTCAGTTGACTACAAAGGAACTGGCGTTGGTTCGCGGCATCAGGCGCAAGACCTTCGTGATGTTCGAGGAGGAGCTTCAGCGAGCAGGTGATCCTGCCGCCGATCCTTCGCTGGCCGAGTAGCGCAGCTAGCACGAGCCTGGTCGACGGCCACGTCGGCCAGTCGACCCACGACCGTTCGCCCGGCAGGATGGCTTGTGAAGCCGGAATAGCATGGCGAAATGGCTGAATCAGACAACGTGCGGGAGCGGTCCGGCGCCGGACAGCCCAACCCCTGGGCGTGGCCGGTCGGCATCATGCTCGGTCTGGTCACCGGCCTGGTCGCACTGGACGGCGCCGCCGGCGTCGGCTTGGGCATCGGTATCGGCGTCACATTCGTCCTTGCCTTCGGCACCGGCCAGCCGCGTGCCCAGCGGTTTGCCGGCCAGTCGTGACGACCGACGGATCGGGGGCGGCGCAGGACGGCATGTCTGGAGTGGTGGGTGCGCGGGTGGGCCCGCCGGGGAGCGTGGCGGAGGCGCTGGCCGTACAGGAACGGCTGCGGCCGCTGGTCGACCTCGTCGGGCCGGGGCCGGCCGAGCCCGCGACGGTGGCCGGCCTGGATGTCGCGTACGCCGAGAGCGGTGATCGCCTCGCGGCGGCCGTGACGGTGCTGGACGCCCGGACCCTCGCGGTGGTCGACTCGGCGGTCAGCGTGGGCCGGCCCGCCTTCGACTACGTCCCGGGGCTCTTCGCGTTCCGCGAGTTGCCCGCGCTGCTCGACGCGCTCGACCGGCTGACCGTACGCCCGGAGGTGCTGGTCTGCGACGGGCACGGGCTGGCCCACCCGCGCCGGTTCGGGTTGGCCTGCCACCTGGGCGTGGTGACCGGCCTGCCGGCGATCGGTGTCGGCAAGACGCCGCTGCTCGGCGCGTGGGCGCCGCCGGCGGACCGGCGCGGGGCGTGGACGCCGCTGCGCGACGGGGACGAGGTGGTGGGTCGGGTGCTGCGCACCCGGGACGGCGTGAAGCCGGTCTTCGTCAGCGTCGGCAACCGGATGAGCCTCGACAACGCGACCGCCCGGGTGCTGGCGTTGACGCCGCGCTACCGGCTGCCGGAGACCACCCGTACCGCCGACCGGCTCTGCCGCGACGCGCTGGCCGCCGCCGCGCCGGACCGACGCCGCGAGCCGCCTCCGCCGGCGCACCGACGAGGAGCCGGCCCGGCCCGCTGAGGCTGGTGGCGAGGTGCGACCCCGCCCGGACCAGCCCGCCCGTCGGGACAGGTGCCGTGGCGCCACCACGGGGGTAATACGGCGCACATCCGGAGCGCTCAATGACCGGGCCCCACCCGGGCGCGGTAGTAGCCTACCGGCGGACCCCCGTCGGGGGAGGAACGGCGAGGTGATCATGGCGGTACGTCGGCACGTGGCGCGGCTCGCGACGGTCTGCGCGTTGCTGGGCGGCCTGGTGGCGCTCGGCGCGACGCCGGCGCTCGCCGCCGACTCGGTCCGGGTGCGGTCGGCCGGCAGCTTCACCGCCGGCGGTTCCGCCGAGGGCGTCTCGATCGAGGTGCGCAGGCGCAGCGACGGCTGCGTGCTGCTGCGTACCGCCCTGGGGCTGCGCCTGGGCGGCCTGCGCGCCGATCAGGTCAGGGCCCAGGTCAACGTGGGCGGCCACTGGTTCCCCGTGTCGCTCTCCGGTGGCGGGGGCAGCGTGGCCACCCCGGCCACCTCGCCGGCGAACCCGCGGCTGTGCAAGGGCAAGAGCATCACGGTGCGCTACCGGGTGGCGTTCGCCGCCGGCGCGCCGAACGGCCGGCTGACGGTCACCGGCGAGGCCAGCAACGCGCTCGGGCGGCTGCTCGGTCGGGGCGCCGAGGCGTCCCGGGTGGTCGGCGGCCGGGCCACCGCCTCGCCGTCCCCGACGCCCTCGAAGAAGCCGTCGCCCACCCCGAGCGCGGTCGCCACCGCATCGGGAGGCGCCGAGGCGGGGGCGACCGTGGCGGCCCTCGCCGGCCAGGGCGGCGGCGCCGCCGTCAACGCCGCCGAGGAACAGTCCTCCGGCGGCTCGATGATCATGTTCTTCGGCATCGCCATGGTCGCCGTCGGGATCCTGCTCATCGTCCTGCTGTTCCGCCGCTCGCGGGCCGACAAGGAGCCCGCCGACGACCTGACCCACGTCCCGCTGCCGCGCAACCCCGGTGGCACCACCTACCGCTCCGCGCAGGGCCCGGCCGCCGCCCCCATCCCGTCCGGCCAGGTGTACGGCCAGCAGCCGCCCACCCCCGGCGTCTACGGGGGCGCGCCCGCGCCGCGTCCGGCCGGCGGCGTGTACGGCAGCCGCCCGGGCCCGGAGGCCACCCAGGTGGTGCCCGGCGGGTCGACCCCGCCGCCGGTGTCCGCCCCGCCCGGGAGCCCGACGTCGTCGCCGCCCGCCCCGGGGCAGTACGGCCGGCCGACGTCGGCTCCGCCCGCCTCCGGGCGGCCCGGCGACCCGCCCCCGGAGACCGGCGGCGGCGACCACACGGTGCTCATGCCCCGGCTCCCCGGCTGAGCCGGGCCGCCCGGCGCCCCTCCGATACGCTCAGGCCGTTGACGACCTGCGGCGCAAGGAGCGAGACCGGTGTCTGATCTGTCCCAGATCGTGAAGGCCTACGACGTCCGTGGGACGGTGCCGGACCAGTGGGACGAGCGCACCGCCGAGGCTCTCGGCGCGGCCTTCACGCAGGTGCTGAGCGCTCACGGCGAGGCCGGCGACGCGGTGCTCATCGCGCACGACATGCGCGCCACCGGCCCCGGTCTGGCGGCCGCCTTCGCGGCCGGCGTCCGCGCCGAGGGGCGCTCGGTGATCGAGCTGGGGCTCGCCTCGACGGACATGCTCTACTACGCCTCCGGCTCGCTCGGCCTGCCCGGCGCGATGTTCACCGCCAGCCACAACCCGGCGCAGTACAACGGCATCAAGATGTGCCGCTCCGGCGCCCGCCCGATCGGGCAGGACAGCGGGCTGGCCGAGATCCGCGACCGGGCCCAGGCCCTGCTGGACAAGGGCGAGGCCCGCCCGGCCGGCGAGCCGGCCGCGCCGGCCGAGCGGCGCGACCTGCTGGCCGACTACGCGGCGTACCTGCGGGAACTGGTCGACCTCTCCGGCATCCGCCCGCTGAAGGTGGTCGTCGACGCCGGCAACGGCATGGGCGGCTACACCGTCCCGACGGTGCTCGGCGACGCCGCCCTGCCGGCGCTGCCGCTGGAGATCGTGCCGCTCTACTTCGAATTGGACGGCACGTTCCCCAACCACGAGGCCAACCCGCTGGACCCGGCGAACCTCGTCGACCTGCAGCGCGCGGTCCTCGAGCACGGCGCCGAGATCGGTCTGGCGTTCGACGGCGACGCCGACCGCTGCTTCGTGGTGGACGAGCGCGGCGAGCCGGTCTCGCCGTCGGCGATCACCGCCCTGGTGGCGGCCCGCGAGCTGGCGAAGCACCCCGGCTCGACGGTGATCCACAACCTGATCACCTCCAGCGCCGTGCCGGAGATCATCCGCGAGCACGGCGGCGAGCCGGTCGTCGCCCGGGTCGGGCACTCCTTCATCAAGGCGGAGATGGCCCGGACCAACGCCATCTTCGGCGGCGAGCACTCCGCCCACTACTACTTCCGGGACTTCTGGTTCGCCGACACCGGGATGCTCGCCGCGATGCACACGCTGGCCGCCCTCGGCGAGCAGTCGCTGCCGCTGTCCGTGCTGGCCGGCGAGTACGAGCGGTACGTCGCCTCCGGCGAGATCAACTCGACGGTGGCCGACCAGGCCGCCAAGGTGGCCGAGGTGCGGGCCGCGTACCCGCAGGCCGAGGCCGACGAGCTGGACGGGCTCACGCTGCGCTTCCCGGACGGCGCGTGGTTCAACCTGCGCGCTTCCAACACCGAGCCGCTGCTGCGGCTCAACGTCGAGGCCCCGACGCGGGAGCGGATGACCGCCCTCCGTGACGAGGTGCTCGACCGGGTTCGCCGATAAGATCGCCTGCGCCGGTCGGCACCGTCGATCGGTGAAACCGCATACGTGGAAGGAGCCGCGCCGTGGCCCTGGACCCGCAGTTGCTGGAAATCCTCGCCTGTCCGGACACGCATCACGCCCCGCTCGACTACGACGCCGAGGCGCAGACGCTGACCTGCACCGAGTGCGGCCGGATCTTCGAGGTCCGCGACGACGTGCCGGTGCTGCTGCTGGACGAGGCGCGCGGCCCCGCGGAGCGGTCGTGATCGACGGTACGGCCGGGGTCAGCGGCCGACGCGAGCCCGACGAGGCCCTGCTCGACGACCAGGACGCGCTCGCCGAGCACGATCCGGGCGGCATGCTGCGGCACACCGCCTCCGCCGGGGCGCAGGTCCGCGAGTCGGCCGCCCTGGCCGCCGAGGCCAACCTCCAGGTGCTCGCCGACGAGGGCCGGCCCCGCGCGGTCGTCATCGCCGGCATCGGCACCGCCGGGCGCACGGGTGACGTGCTCGCCACGGTCGCCGGGCCGCGCTGCCCGGTGCCGGTCATCCCGCACCGCAGCGCCGGCGTGCCCGGCTGGGTGGGCGCCGCCGACGTGGTCATCGCCGTCAGCGCCTCCGGCCGCAGCCCCGAGGCGCTGGGCGCCGCCGAGGCCGCGCACCGGCGGGGCGCCCGGCTCGTCGCCGTCGGCGCGCCCGACTCGCAGTTGCAGTCGGTGGCCGAGCGGGCCCGGGCGCCGTTCATCCCGGTGCCCCGGCGCGCCCCGGCCCGGGCCAGCCTCTGGGCGCTCACCGTGCCGGTCCTGCTCGCCGCCCGTACGCTCGGCCTGGTGAAGGTCAACGAGGCGGATCTGGCGGAGACCGCGGCCCGGCTCGACGCGGACGCGGACCGCTGCCGCCCCACGGCCGAGTCCTTCGTCAACCCGGCGAAGTCGCTCGCCCTGGGGTTGGCCGGCTCGGTGCCGATCGTCTGGGGCTCGTCGCCGCTGGCGACCGTGGCGGCGCGCCGGTTCGGCGACACCCTGTCCGCCAACGCCCGCTACCCCGTCGTCAGCGGGGCGCTGGGCGAGGCCGGGCGCGGGCGGGTCGGCCTGCTCGACGGCGTCTTCGGCGGCCTGGTCGAGGGGGAGCGGGACATCTTCGCCGACCCCGACGAGGAGGAGCCGGCCGGCACCCGGTTGCGGCTGGTGCTGCTGCGCGACGGCGGGCTGAACCCCGAGGACGACGCCGACGAGCCGCTCGCCGTCGAGGAGCGCCGCGCGGACGCGGTGCAGACGCTCGCCGAGCGGCGGGGCGTGCGCTGCGACGTGGTGACCGCCGAGGGCGGCTCCGCGCTGGAGCGGCTCGCCTCGCTGGTCGCCGTGCCGGACTTCGCCTCGGTCTACCTCGCCCTGGCACACGGACTGGACCCGATGGCCGTACCGGCCATCACCGAGATGAAGGAGCTGGCAAACCAGTGAGCGATAGCAGGGAACGGGTCGGGCGGCGCGGTACGCCGGTGGCCGGTGGCGCCGCGCGACGGACCGGAGCGACGGCGTGAGCGCCAACGGCGGGACGAAGGCGATCGTCGCCGCGCTGCTGGCCAACGTCGGCATCGCCGTCACCAAGTTCGTCGCGTTCCTGCTGACCGGGTCGTCGTCGATGCTGGCCGAGTCGATCCACTCGGTCGCCGACTCCGGCAACCAGGGGCTGCTGCTGCTCGGCGGCAAGCGCGCCAAGCGGGCGGCCACCCCGCAGCACCCCTTCGGCTACGGCCGCGAGCGCTACGTCTACGCGTTCATCGTGTCGATCGTGCTGTTCAGCGTCGGTGGTCTCTTCGCGCTCTACGAGGCCTGGCACAAGTGGTCCGACCCGCACGCGATCGACAAGTGGCAGTGGGTGCCGGTCACCGTGCTGGTGGTCGCGATCATCATGGAGACGTTCTCCTTCCGCACGGCCATCAAGGAGTCCAACCTCGTCCGGGGCAACCAGTCCTGGGTGCACTTCGTCCGGCGGGCCAAGGCGCCCGAGCTGCCGGTGGTGCTGCTGGAGGACCTGGGCGCCCTGGTCGGCCTGGTCCTCGCGCTCCTCGGCGTCGGCATGACCCTGATCACGGGCAAGGGTGAGTGGGACGCCGCCGGCACCGCGGCGATCGGCGTGCTGCTGGTGGCCATCGCGATCATCCTGGCCATCGAGACCAAGAGCCTGCTGCTCGGTGAGGGCGCCGAGGCGCACGACGTCGCCGCCATCGAGAAGGCGGTCACCGACGGCCCCGAGTTCGAGCGGATCATCCACATGAAGACGCTCTACCTCGGCCCCGAGGAGCTGATGGTGGCCGCGAAGGTCGCCGCGCCGGCCTGCGAGAACGCCGAGGTGCTGGCGCGGAGCATCAACACCGTCGAGGCCCGGATCCGCGCGGCCGTGCCGACCGCCCGGGTGATCTACCTGGAACCGGACATCTACAGCGCCGCCGCCGAGCGGGCCGGCACCGGAAGCGCGGCGCACACCGCCGTGCCGGGCTCCGAGCCGGGCGAGGCCGCCGGGCGGCCCGGGAGCTAACGGGTGGAACTGCTCCACGGACCGATCCGGGACTACGCCTGGGGGTCCCGCTCGGCGATCGCCCGGCTGCAGGGCCGGCCGGTGCCGAGCGACGGCCCGGAGGCCGAGCTGTGGCTGGGCGCCCACCCCGGCGCCCCGGCCATGGTCGACCGCGACGGCGGCCGGGTCAGCCTGACCGACCTGCTGCTCGCCGAGCCGGACCACTGGCTCGGCGAGCGGGTGGTCGGCCGGTTCGGCACCCGGCTGCCGTTCCTGCTCAAGGTGCTCGCCGCGGACGCCCCGCTGAGCCTGCAGGCGCACCCGGACGCCGAGCAGGCCCGCGCCGGGCACGCCGCCGACGCCGACCGCCCGGACGGGCAGCGCAACTACGTCGACCCGTACCACAAGCCGGAACTGCTGGTCGCGCTCTCGTCGATGGAGGCGCTCTGCGGGTTCCGCGACCCGGTCGCCTCGGCGCAGACGCTCGCCGGCTTCGGCGTACCCGGGCTGGAGCCGGTGCTGGCGGCGTTGCGCACCGGCCCGGCGGGGCTGCGCGACGCCGTACGGCTGCTGCTGACCTGGCCTGCCGACGGGCGCGACGCGCTGGTGGCGGCCGTGGCGGCGGCGCCGGTCGCGGGGCCGGACGCGGAGCTGGCCCGGGACCTGGCCGCCGCCTACCCGGGCGACCCGGGGGTGCTGGTGGCGATGCTGCTCAACCGGGTGCGGCTGGCGCCCGGGGAGGCGATCTGGATGCCGGCCGGCAACCTGCACGCCTACCTGCGAGGCACCGGCGTGGAGATCATGGCGGCCAGCGACAACGTGCTGCGCGGCGGGCTGACGCCGAAGCGGGTGGATGTCGACGAGCTGCTGCGGGTGCTGCGCTTCGAGGTGCTGCGCGATCCGGTGGTGCCGCCGCTGGAGGTCGCCCCCGGGGTGGTCACCTGGCCGGTGCCGGTGGACGACTTCGCGCTGCACCGGGTGACGGTGGGCGCGGCGCTGCCGGAGGTGACGCTGCCGGTGCCGGGGCCGCGGGTGGTGCTGTGCGGCGCCGGCGAGCTCTCGGTGGACGACGGGGCCGGTCCGGTGACGCTCGGGCCGGGGCGGGCCGCGGTCGGCACGGCCGCCGCCGGGCCGCTGCGCCTGGCGGGCACGGGCGAGGCGTACGTCGCGAGCTGCGGCCTGCGCTGAGCCGGCGGCCTGTGCTGAGCCGGCGGCCTGCGCTGGGCCGGCGGCGTCGACCGGGGCAAGTCCGACTTTCCCGGAATCGCTTGACGTGCGATTGGCGCAGTGTGACTCTATGAGTACGCAGCGTTATCGCGACGACGGTCCGAGAACGCGCGCGAGGGATCCAAACCGGGGGGATGCACGGGGCGGGCGGCTGGTGGACGGCAAGTCCGTTCACGACCGACCGCCCCGTGCGCTGTCCGCTTCTGTCTTCCTGCTCTCTTCACCGGCCGGTCCCTTCGGCATCGGCCCGCGCGCGTAAGGTGGAGGGTCGCGCAGCACATCGTCCGACAGGAGCTTCCATGACCAGCACCCTCCCGGCGTCCGCCAGCGGAACGCCGTCCGAGGCCCGGCCGAGCACCCTCGCCGAGGGCGACTACAAGGTGGCGGATCTGTCGCTCGCCGAGTTCGGGCGCAAGGAGATCCAGCTCGCCGAGCACGAGATGCCCGGCCTGATGGCGATCCGTCGTGAGTTCGCCGACGCCCAGCCGCTCGCTGGCGCCCGGATCACCGGGTCGCTGCACATGACCATCCAGACCGCCGTCCTGATCGAGACCCTGGTCGCGCTCGGCGCGCAGGTCCGCTGGGCGTCCTGCAACATCTTCTCCACCCAGGACCACGCCGCCGCCGCGATCGTGGTCGGGCCGGACGGCACCCCGGAGGCCCCGGCCGGCGTCCCGGTCTACGCCTGGAAGGGCGAGAGCCTCCAGGAGTACTGGTGGTGCACCGAGCAGGTGCTCACCTGGCCCGACGGGCAGGGCCCGAACATGATCCTCGACGACGGCGGCGACGCCACCCTGCTGGTGCACAAGGGCGTCGAGTTCGAGAAGGCCGGGGCCGTCCCGCCGGTCGAGTCCGCCGACTCCGAGGAGTACGCGGTCATCCTCGGCCTGCTGCACCGCTCGCTCGCCGAGGACGGCCAGCGGTGGACCCGGATCGCCGCCGGCATCAAGGGCGTGACCGAGGAGACCACCACCGGCGTGCACCGGCTCTACGAGATGCACCGCGCCGGCACCCTGCTCTTCCCCGCCATCAACGTCAACGACTCGGTGACGAAGAGCAAGTTCGACAACAAGTACGGCTGCCGCCACTCGCTCATCGACGGCATCAACCGCGCCACCGACGTGCTGATCGGCGGCAAGATGGCGGTCGTGCTCGGCTACGGCGACGTCGGCAAGGGCTGCGCCGAGTCGCTGCGCGGCCAGGGCGCGCGGGTCGTGGTGACCGAGGTCGACCCGATCTGCGCCCTCCAGGCGGCGATGGACGGCTACCAGGTCGCCACCCTGGACGACGTGGTCGAGCAGGCGGACATCTTCATCACCGCCACCGGCTGCTTCGACGTCATCACCAACGAGCACATGGCCCGGATGAAGCACCAGGCGATCGTCGGCAACATCGGTCACTTCGACAACGAGATCGACATGGCCGGCCTGGCGAAGCGGTCCGACGTGGAGCGGATCAACATCAAGCCGCAGGTCGACCTCTGGAAGTTCGCCGACGGGCACGCGATCATCGTGCTGTCGGAGGGCCGCCTGCTGAACCTGGGCAACGCCACCGGCCACCCGAGCTTCGTGATGTCGAACTCCTTCGCCAACCAGACGATCGCCCAGATCGAGCTGTTCACGAAGACCGAGGAATACCCGATCGGGGTCTACGTGCTGCCGAAGCACCTGGACGAGAAGGTCGCCCGGCTGCACCTGGAGGCGCTCGGCGCGAAGCTGAGCACGCTCACCAAGGAGCAGGCCGCCTACCTCGGCGTCTCCGTCGAGGGTCCGTTCAAGCCGGAGCACTACCGGTACTGAGCCCGCCACGCCGACCGGGCCGGCCCGCGCAAGCAGCGGACCGGCCCGGTC
>NZ_JBPQTP010000111.1:0-22401 GCF_051386395.1 Micromonospora sp. URMC 106 | reverse complement strand
CCCCCATCCCGCGCCCGCGATCTTGCAGTTTGTGCCCGGACAAACCCGGCCGATGCCGCGTACGGCGGGCCGAAAGTGCAAGATCGCGATGAGGGTGGGCGGGGTGGGGGGCCGTGGGTCGTCGCGGGGGCGCCGATGCGCTAGCCTAACGATCGTTCAGGTCGGTTGGCCCCGCCCACGAGGCGGCTGGCCCCAGGCGGCGAGGGAGTCGGCGTGACGCTCGACGGTGAGGCTCTGGAGCAGCTGCGCAAGCGGGCCCGGGCCGGCGGTGCGGACAAGTACCACGCGGCGAACGCCGCCAAGGGCAAGCTCTTCGCCCGGGAGCGGGTCGCGCTCCTCGTGGACGAGGGCTCCTTCGTCGAGGACGGCCTCTACGCCAACGCGATGGCCGAGGGCCTGCCCGCCGACGGCGTGGTCACCGGTACCGCCACCATCGACGGCCGCCAGGTCTGCCTGATGGCGAACGACTCCACCGTCAAGGCCGGCAGTTGGGGCGCCCGGACGGTCGAGAAGATCATCCGGATCATCGAGCGGGCCTACTCCACCGGCGTGCCGATGGTGTACCTGGTCGACTCGGCCGGCGCCCGGATCACCGACCAGGTCGAGCTGTTCCCGGGCCGCCGCGGCGCCGGCAAGATCTTCTGGAACCAGGTCCGCGCCTCCGGCTCCATCCCGCAGGTCTGCGCGCTGTTCGGGCCGAGCGCGGCCGGCGGGGCGTACATCCCCGCGTTCTGCGACGTGGTCGCGATGGTGGACGGCAACGCCAGCATGTACCTCGGCTCCGACCGGATGGTCGAGATGGTCACCGGGGAGAAGACCACCCTGGAGGCGATGGGCGGGGCCAAGGTGCACTGCGCCGAGTCGGGCGTCGGGCACTTCCTCTGCAAGACCGAGGCCGACGCGCTCGACGTGGTGAGGCGCTACCTGTCCTACCTGCCGGCGAACTGGACGCAGGCGCCGCCGGCCGCCGAGGCCGTGCCCGCGCCGGAGAAGGCCGATCTCGCCGCGCTGGTGCCGGCGAGCGAGCGCCAGGCGTTCGACATGCGACGGTACGTCAAGGGCCTGCTCGACGACGGCTCCTTCTTCGAGATCCAGGCGCTCTGGGCCAAGGAGCTGACCATCGGCTTCGGCCGGCTCAACGGCGAGGTCGTCGGCGTGGTCGGCAACAACTCGATGTTCAAGGGCGGGGTGCTCTTCGTCGACTCGGCGGACAAGGCGACCCGGTTCGTGCAGCTCTGCGACGCGTTCAACGTGCCGCTGCTCTTCCTCTCCGACGTGCCCGGGTTCATGGTCGGCAGCGCGGTGGAGAGGCAGGGCATCATCCGCCACGGCGCCAAGATGATCACCGCGATCTCCGAGGCCACCGTGCCGAAGATCTGCGTGGTGGTCCGCAAGGCGTACGGCGCCGGCCTCTACGCGATGGCCGGCCCCGGCTTCGAGCCCGACGCCACGATCGCGCTGCCCACCGCCAAGATCGCGGTGATGGGGGCCGAGGCGGCGGTCAACGCGGTCTACGCCAACAAGATCGCGGCGATCGAGGACGAGGCCGAGCGGGCCGCCTTCGTCACCGCGAAGCGCGAGGAGTACGAGCGCGACATCGACATCGTCCGGCTCGCCAGCGAGCTGGTGGTGGACGCGATCGTCGAGCCGCACGAGCTGCGCGCCGAGCTGGTCCGCCGGTTCGCCGCCGCCCGCACCAAGGAGCGGCACTTCTCCCGGCGCCGGCACGGCGTCACCCCGGTCTGATCCCGCGCCGGCCCACCCGGCCGGCGCGGGCCCGAACCGCACCAGCGACCCGTCCGTTCCCGGCGTCACGAGCGCCCGGCGGCCATCCACACAGGAGGATTCCATGGACTTCCGGCTCACCGAGGAGCAAGAGGCGCTGCGGGAGAGCGTGCGGGAATTCGCGCGCGAGGTGGTCGCCCCGGTCATCGCGGAGCACTACGAGAAGCACACCTTCCCGTACGAGGTGATCCGGCAGATGGGCAAGATGGGCCTGTTCGGGCTGCCCTTCGGCGAGGAGCACGGCGGCATGGGCGGCGACTACTTCGCGCTCTGCCTCGCGCTGGAGGAGCTGGCCCGGGTCGACTCCAGCGTGGCGATCACCCTGGAGGCGGCGGTCTCGCTGGGCGCCATGCCGATCTACCGCTTCGGCACCGCGGAGCAGAAGGCGCAGTGGCTGCCGAAGCTGCTCAGCGGCGAGGCGCTGGCCGCCTTCGGGCTGACCGAGCCGGGCTTCGGCTCGGACGCCGGCGGCACGCAGACCCGCGCGGTGCTCGACGAGGCCACCGGCGAGTGGGTGATCAACGGAGCCAAGGCGTTCATCACCAACTCGGGCACCGACATCACCGCGCTGGTCACCGTCACCGCGGTCACCGGCACCCGCCCGGACGGCGCCAAGGAGCTGTCGACCATCATCGTCCCCTCGGGCACGCCGGGCTTCAGCGTCGCGCCGGGCTACTCCAAGGTCGGCTGGACCGCGTCGGACACCCACGAGCTGACGTTCGACGACTGTCGGGTGCCGGCGGCCAACCTGCTCGGCGAGCGTGGCCGGGGCTTCGCCCAGTTCCTGCGCATCCTCGACGAGGGCCGGATCGCCATCGCCGCACTGGCCGTCGGCCTCGCCCAGGGCTGCGTCGACGAGTCGATCAGGTACGCGAAGGAGCGGCAGGCGTTCGGCCAGCCGATCGGCAACTACCAGGCGATCCAGTTCAAGATCGCCGACATGGAGATGAAGGCGCACACCGCCCGGCTGGCGTACTACGACGCCGCCGCGCGGATGCTCGCCGGCGAGCCGTTCAAGCGGCAGGCCGCCATCGCCAAGCTGCACGCGAGCACCATCGCCGTGGACAACGCCCGCGAGGCGACCCAGATCCATGGCGGTTACGGCTTCATGAACGAGTACCCGGTGGCCCGCTTCTGGCGTGACTCCAAGATCCTGGAGATCGGCGAGGGCACGTCCGAGGTGCAGCGCATGATCATCGCGCGCGACCTGGGCATGTGACGACGCCGGTTCCGGCGACGTCGGGCGGTCGGCCCCGCCGCCGGATCCGGCCACGCACCGCCGTCACCCGGCCCGCGGGCGGGTCCGCTGTCGGATATCCGCACCCCACCGTCGGCAGGGCGACGCTCGACTGCCGTCGGTCGCACCCCGTCCGTACTCTTCCTGCCCATGACTCCGGATCATGATCGTTCGCGGCATCCGGGCGGTCGTACCGGCTTGCCGGAGCTGTTGCGCGGGCACCGGCTCGCCGCCGGCCTCACCCAGGCCGAGCTGGCCTCCCGGGCCGGCGTCGGCGTCCGGACCGTCCGCGACCTGGAGCGGGGTCGGTCGTCCCGGCCCCAGCGCACCACCATCGAGCTGCTCGCCGGCGCACTGGAGCTGACCGGGCCCGCCCGGTCGGCGTTCCTGGCCGCCGCCCGTGGGCCGGTCGCGGCCGCCCCGCCGGTCGCCCCGGCCGGCGCGCCGCCGGCCCGCTTCGACGCCGACCACCACCTGGGTACGCCGGTTGCGCTCCCGCCCCCGGTCGCGCTGATCGGCCGGGATCCCGACCTGGCCGAGCTGGTCGCGCTGCTCACCGACGAGCGAGGCCCCCGGCTGGTGAGCCTGGTCGGGCTGGCCGGCGTCGGCAAGACCGCGCTGGCGCTCTCCGTGGCCCACGCGGTCGCCGACCACCATCCCGGCGGGGCGGTCGGCGTGCTCATCGGCGAGGGCTCCGACGCCGCCGACGTGCTCGCGGCCTCGGTGGCCGTCTTCGGCGTCGCGCGGCTGCCCGAGCTGGCCGCCCGCCTCGACGGCCGCCCGGCGCTGCTGCTCGTGGACGCGGCCGAGCGGGCGCCCGACGCGGTCGCCGAGACGGTGCACCGCCTCGCCGGCGCGGTCCCGTCGCTGCGGGTGCTGGTCACCGGCCGGCACCCGGTCGGCCTACCCGGGGAGCGGGTGTGGCCGGTCACCCCGCTCGACGTACCCCCGGCGGGCAGCGAGCGGGCCGACCCGTCGGCGCCGGCCGACTACCCCGCGGTGGCGCTCTTCACCGCGCGGCTCGCCCAGGTCCGCCGGGAGCCGCCCGGCCCGGCCGAGCTGCCCGCCCTGACCACGCTGGTACGCCGCCTGGGCGGGCTGCCGCTGGCGATCGAACTGATGGCGGCTCGGGGCCGGATCCTCGACCTCAACGAGCTGCTCGACCGGTACGGCGACCGCGTCCTCGACCTGACCACCTCGTCGGGGGCGGCCGAGCGTCCGGGCTGGGACACGGCGGAACCGGGCCGCCCCGAGGGCTCCCGGGCGGCGGTGGCCGAGACGCTGCGGGACGCGGTGGCCACCAGCTACCGCCTCCTCGCCCCCACCGAGCGGGCCGCGCTGCGCCGGCTCGCCGCGTTCGGCAACCGCTGGTCGGTCGAGCTGGCCGAGGAGATGCTCGCCGACGACGCCGACCGGGACGGCACGGTCGTGGTCGACCCGGTTCCGCTGCTGGATCGGTTCCTGGAGCTCGGGCTGCTGAGCGTTCGCGGCAGCGGGCCGTTCCGGTTCCGCCTGCTCGACGCCGTACGGGACTTCGCCGTCGAGCAGGCGACCGGCGCCGGCGAGCTGACCGCGATCCGGCGTCGGCACGCCCGGGTCGTCGCCCGCCTGGTGGCGCGGACCGCGACGGAGCTGGTCGGCGCCAACCTGCCGGCCGCGGTGCGCCGCCTGGACGAGGTGAGCGGCGACATCAGCTCGGCCCTGGCGCACGCCGCCGTCGACGACCCGTTGACCGCGCTGCGGTTGGCGGCGGCGCTGTCCCGGTGGTGGCGGTTCCGGGGGCGGGACGTCCCCGGTCGGCAGTGGTTGCGCCGGCTGCTGGCCGACCCGCGTACCGCCGACGCCGACCCGCTGCTGCGGGCCTGGGCGTCCCTGGGGGTGGCCCGGCTCGCCGCCGAGCACGGCGCCGGGGCCGAGGAGATGCCGGCGGCGCGGGCGGCGCTGGCCGCGTTCCGGGATGCCGGCGACGTGACGGGGGAGTTGGAGGCGCGTGCCGTGCTCTGCGCCCTGCTGGTCGCCCTCGGCGAGCACGGCGAGGCGCGGGAGCAGGCCGAGGCGGTGCTCGCGCTGGCCGGCCGGGGCGGCCGGATCCGGGACATGGCGGTGGCGCAGAACAACCTCGCCTGGCACGACATCCGCGTCGGCGACCTCGTGGCCGCCCGTCGACGACTGGCCGCCGCCGACCGGCTCGCGGCGCAGTGCGGGGAGCAGCGGCTGCGGGTCCTCGCGCGGGCCAACCTGGCCGAGGTGTCCCGCCTGGAGGGCCGGTACGCCGACGCCGTCGACCAGGGCCGGCGGGTGCTGGCGGCGCTGGCGGACCTCGGCGATCCCGGTCACCGCCGCCGGGTGCTCGGCACGGTGGGCCTGGCGCTGGCCCGGAGCGGACGGTCCGCCGAGGCGGCCGAGGTGCTGGCCGAGCTGCGCCCGGCGCCGCCGAGCCCCGGGGAGGGCGGGCGGCCCGGGGGTGCCCGGTGGCTGCCGGCGCGCGGGCCGCGCCCCGAGGACGGCATCTGCGCGCTGATCGAGGGCAACCTGGCCCTGCACCGGGGCGATCGCGACCTGGCGGCGGAGTGGTTCGCCGCCGCCGCGGAGGCCAGCGCCGAGGGGCAGGACCGGCGCGACGTGGTGGAGGCGCTGGTGGGACTGGCCGCCAGCACGGCCGACCCCGTCACCCTGGACCGTCTCGACCGGGTCTGCGGGCGCAGTGGCATCCGGCTGCTGCCGCACGAGGAGGAACTGCTCTACGCGCTGACCGCGAGCCGGAGCGCCGGTGATCCGGGGCCTACGTAGACCGGCCACGGCTGGTCGCGCCGTGGCCGGGAGTGTGCCTGCCCCGGTGAGCGGGCCGGGGGTGGCGCGGGCGACGAAGCCCCTCTTGCTACCCCTCGCTCGTCGCCCGCGCCGTCACCCCCCGGTGCGTCCCCACTGCCCGAAGATTAGCCACCGCCCGCTCGCGGATGCGTCCGGTTTGATCGACTATCTCCCCGTGGGCGCGGCAGTTCTGCCGCTCTTTCTGCCGGTATCCCCGGGGCGCCCTGATCGACCGGTCAGGCCGGGGTGGCCGCTTCGTCTACGGTCGGGGCGGATTCACTGCTCCCGGCGGTGGCGCCCGGGTGGACGGCGTCCCGCACCCGGCGCAGGCCGTCGAGCAGGGCGTCCAGCGCCTCCGGTTCGAGCTGGCCGGTGAACCACTCCTCGATGATCCGCAGGTGGCCGGGCATGGTCTCGTCGAGCCGTTGCAGGCCGGAGGCCGTGACCACGGCGTACGAGCTGCGCCGGTCCGAGGGGCAGGCGCGACGGGTGAGCAGGCCGTCGCGCTCCATCCGGTCGACCACCCGGGTGACCCCGCTCGTGGAGAGGGAGGTCTGTGCGGCCAGGTCGGTCATCCGCAGTTGGTTGCCGGGCGAGCGGGCGAGTCGGGTCAGCACCTCGAACTCGACCGATGAGAGGCCGTGCTCCTCCAACTGGGCGGAGAACCGGGCCGACAGCCCGGCGTGCGCCTCGAAGAGGAGGCCGACGGCGGTGATCCGGGGGTCGTCGAACACGTTCTGGTTCACCTGTTCATCCTACCAGTCCTTGACACAGGGAATATTGCATCCTCTATAGTTGCTGAGGCAGTCGTTGGGCTACTAAACCAAGCCACGGAGGGCAGTTTCCATGACCAGCAGCACCGAACCGGTTACCCGCGACTGGGACGGCCTCACCATCCCGAGCGCCGGCACCTACCTGCTGGACGCGGCGCACAAGCGCGTGGGCTTCGTCGCCCGGCACATGATGGTCAGCAAGGTACGCGGCGAGTTCGCCGACGCCGCCGCCACCATCACCGTCGCCGACGACCCGCTGCAGTCCTCGGTGACCGCGACCATCCAGGCCGCCACCATCAACACCAACCAGGCCGACCGGGACGCGCACCTGCGCAGCCCCGAGTTCCTGGACGTCGAGAACTTCCCGACGCTGGAGTACCGCAGCACCGGCGTCAAGTCCCGCAACGGCAACGAGTTCGTCCTCTCCGGTGAGCTGACCGTCAAGGGCGTGACCCGCCCGGTCGACCTGGAGGTCGAGTTCGAGGGCGTCGGCCGCAGCCCGTTCGGCCAGGACATCTTCGGCTTCTCCGCCTCGACCGAGATCGACCGCGAGGAGTTCGGTCTGACCTGGAACGTGGCGCTGGAGACCGGCGGCGTGCTGGTCGGCAAGAAGATCAAGATTGAGATCGAGGGCGAGGCCGTCCGCCAGGCCTGACCCGTCGTACCGCCTCCGGGCCCGCGCCGCACCACGGCGCGGGCCCGGTGCGTGTCCGCGGCAAGGACGCCGCTAGGTGCGATTTGTCACGACTTATTCGCGGCCCGGTCCGCGTGGCGGGCGGTACGGGCTGGGTAGTGATGCCGCCGGGAGCGCTGGCCGACCGGCTGCGGTAGTCCCGGCCGTTGGATCGCCGGGTCCGCCTCTGGTCCGGGCGAGGCCGGCGCTCTTAACGTGGATGGTTCACCACGCGCTTGCGGGCCGCACGGCCCCGACTGCGCCTCGCGCCGGGAGGAAACATGGGCAGGGACGTCGAGCAGGGCGCCTTCTCCCGGGAGGACCGGGTCCGCTACCGGCAGAAGGTCCGGCGGTGCCTGGACGTCTTCGCCCTGATGCTCGACGACTTCGGCTTCGACGCCGACCGGCCGATGACCGGGCTGGAGATCGAGCTGAACCTGGTCGACTCCGCCGCCGAACCGGCGATGCGCAACGACCAGATCCTCGCCGACATCGCCGACCCGAGCTTCCAGACCGAGCTGGGGCAGTTCAACCTGGAACTCAACGCCCCGCCCCGGCTGATCGAGGGAGCGGGCTTCGCCGACTACGAGCGTGACCTGCGCAGCAGCCTCGCCCGGGCCGACGAGCGGGCGGCCAGGTCGGACGCCAAGATCGTCCTGGTCGGCATCCTGCCCACCCTCACCGAGCGGCACCTGGTGGTGGACAACCTCTCCACCAACGAGCGCTACCGGGTGCTCAACGACCAGATCGTCGGCGCCCGCGGGGAGGACCTCGAACTCGACATCCGCGGTGTCGAGCGGTTGCAGACCCACACCGACTCGATCGCCCCCGAGGCCGCCTGCACCAGCCTCCAGTTCCACCTCCAGGTCGCCCCGGACAGCTTCGCCGACTACTGGAACGCCTCGCAGGCCATCGCCGGGGTCCAGGTGGCCGTCGGGGCGAACTCACCGTTCCTGTACGGCCGGCAGCTCTGGGCGGAGACCCGGATCGCCCTGTTCGAGCAGGCCACCGACACCCGGCCGGACGAGCTCAAGGCGCAGGGCGTACGCCCCCGGGTCTGGTTCGGGGAACGCTGGATCACCTCGATCTTCGACCTCTTCGAGGAGAACGTCCGCTACTTCCCGCCGCTGCTGCCGATCTGCGAGGACGAGGACCCGGTCGAGGTGCTGCACGCCGGCGGCGTACCGGAGCTGGGCGAGCTGCGCCTGCACAACGGCACCGTCTACCGGTGGAACCGGCCGGTCTACGACATCATGAACGGCCGCCCGCACCTGCGCGTGGAGAACCGCGTGCTGCCGGCCGGCCCGACCGTGGTCGACATGCTCGCCAACGCCGCCTTCTACTTCGGTCTGGCCCGAGGGCTGGCCGAGGCGGACCGGCCCATCTGGAGCCAGCTCACCTTCAGCTCGGCGGAGGAGAACTTCCACGCCGCCGCCCGCCGCGGCATGGACGCGGTGCTGCACTGGCCCCGCCTCGGCGAGGTGCCCGTCACCAAGCTCGTCCTGGACGTCCTGCTGCCCAGGGCCGCCGCCGGGCTCGACCGGTTCGGGGTGGCCCCGGCCGAGCGGGACCGGCTGCTCGGCATCATCGAGCAGCGCTGCCGGACCGGCCGCAACGGCGCGGTCTGGCAGACCGAGACCGTCTGGGCGGCCGAGCGGCACCGGGGCATGGACCGGGACGCCGCCCTGCACCACATGGTGCAGCGCTACGCGGAGCTGCAGAGCGGCAACGAGCCCGTGCACACCTGGCCGGTCGACTGACCGACTCCCGCCGGTCCGCCCGGGCGGCACGCCGCCCGGGCCGGCGGACCCTCAGCGGGTGCGGCGGCCGGCCCGGTTCCGGCGACCGGCGGACGTCGCGCCCTCCGAATCGGCATCCGCCGCCTGCTCGCCGGCCGTCGGCTCCTCCCGGGACACCGACGTCGGATCGTCCCCGGGCGTGGGCACGCCGGGGTCGCCGGCTCGCGCCGGGACGCCGGCCGTAGCCCCGGCTGGTCCTGCCCCGGCGGTTCCCGGCCCGGTGGGGGTGCCGCCGGCGTCCGCCGCCGGCTTCCGGGGCCTCGCCGGCCGGGCGGCACCGACCGTCCGGGTGCCGGGGTGGGCGGCGGCGGGAGCCGGCACGGGCCCGCCGGCAGCGTCTGGGTCCACCCCGGAAGCGACGGGCGTCGCGAGGTCCGCCCCGGTGGCGACGGGCCCTGCGAGGATGGTGTCGGTGTCCGTCCCGGCCGGGACGGGCTGCCCCGCCGGCGCCGGGTCACCCGGGACGCCGGACGGTTCGGCGGTGCGCTGCCGGGGCACCGTCACCGGCCCGTGGAGCGCGGCCCGCCGGGCGGCCCGCTGGGCAAGCGCGGCGACCAGGACCGAGCCGCCGACCCCGACGATCACCGCGTACGGCGCGATGAGGTGCGCCGACACCTGCTCGGGGCTGATCGCGGTCAGCCTCGGCACCGCCAGGAAATACGCGGTCGCGACCAGCAGCGGACCGGCCGCACCGGAGGCGGCCGCCCCGACCCGGCGGTCGGCGTGCCGGGCGCTGCCGCGCGCGGCCAGGGCGCCGATCACCAGCGCGGAGCAGAGCGACAGCAGCGCCCCGGGCCAGTAGAAGTAGTCCCGGATCCAGAACCGCCCGTCGTCGGAGCTGAGCTGCCAGATGCCGAGCTGGGCGCTGGTCAGCCCGCGCCCGGCCAGCACCCCGTCGACCACGGCGACCACGGCGAGCAGCCAGAGCCAGCCCACGGTGGCGATCACGTTGTTCGCGGCGGCCCGCGAGCGCAGCGTCCACACGGCCGTCAGCACCCCGACCAGGACGCCGACCGCCGCGTACCCGGCCGCGACGTTGCGGGGCGAGCCGGTGTCGGCCCCCACCGCCGCCCGCGCCGGTACGGCCACCAGCAGCACCGTGACCAGCGCGCCCACCCCGGCGGCCACGGCGAGGGCGACGTGCCGGAGGACGCCGTCGGGCGGGGCGACGGTCGCGTCGTCGGGTACCGGGGCACGGTCGCGCAGCCGCTGCGCGCAGACCGCGCCGCACGCGGTCGAGGTGGCCGCGATCCAGGTGGCCCAGATCAGGCCGGCCACCCAGGCGGTCGCGCCGGCGCTGGCGTCCGCCGGCGCCCAGTTGATGATGCCCAGCCCGTAGCCGAAGCCCAGTTGGGCCGCGCCCGCGCCGGCAGCGACGCCGACTGCGGTGGCGATCGATCCTCCCCAGCCCCGTCTGGCCATGCCGGGGAGCGTAACGTCCCGTGCTCGGCGCGGCGAGTCGTGACGGGTCCCGTCGGGTGACCGCGACGGCGCCGGGCTTGGCGGCGGTGGGTACGGTCGCCGGTGATCGAGGCGGTGGACGGCATGACGGACGGGTACACGGGCGGGGGCGCCGGCGCGGGGGACGACGCGGGCTCGGACCGGTTGACTAAGCTGCTCGGCGGCGGGCTGGCCGTCGTGCTGCTCGCCGCCGTCGGCGCGACCGGCGGCTGGGCCCTGGCCGGCGAGGACGACGCACCGACCCCGCCGGCCACGGCGGCGACCACGCTGCCCACCGGCGCCCCGGACGCGTCGCGGTCGACACCCGCGCGGTCGACGTCGTCGCCGACCCGCACGAGCACGCCGGCCCGCCCCGCCGGCCTGACGGTCCCCGAGGTGGTCGGGAAGGACTTCGCCGAGGCCCGCGACGAGCTGCGTGAGCGGCGGCTGGGCTGGCGGCTGGTCTTCCTGGGCGGCGCGGGGAAGACGGTGGAGCGCACCTCCCCGGCGGTCGGCACGGAGGTGCGGCCGGGGCGCACGGTGACGCTCTACGTGAGCGGGCCGGCCCCGGCCGCGACCGTGCCGGACGTGGTGGGCGACGACTGCGACGAGGCGGCGGACGACCTCGTCGACGAGGGCTTCTACCCGCGGTACCGCTCGGGCCGGACCGGCACGGTCACCCGCCAGGACCCGGCCGGCGACGTCACGGGCAGGTGGAACGACCAGGTGTCGATCTGGTGCGGCGAAGCGCCGGCCGGCTCGGGCTCGGAGACCCCGACACCGTGACGGAGCGTCCGGCTCGCTGATCCCGGCCGATGGCCGCTCGGACCGCTAGGTTGACGGTCAGGGGCCACGACACCCGCCCGGTTCGGGAAAGGACGTGCCATGAGCGAGCGTCAGCGAGCGAGTCATCGGCATGGTGCGGTGGTGTCTCATGTCGGCGCGCAGCGGAGCGGAGTGCCGGCATGAGCGACGACCGCCAGGAACCGCCCGCCGGCGAGCACGACGACCGGACCCGCCCGCTGCCCCCGTCCCCCGGGCCGGAGCCGGCCGACCGGACCCAGCGGCTGCCCGGTCCCGAGGGCGGGGCGCCAGCCGGGGGCGACGCCACCCGGCCGATGCCCGGCGACCGCACCGCCCCGATGGACCGTACGGCCGCCATGCCGCCCGAGCGGTCCGGCCCGCCGGCCTGGTCCGGTCGCGCGGAGGTGCCGCCGCCCCGGCCGGCGGACCCGCGCGAGGCCGGCACCGAGTGGTACGCCGAGGAGTCCGCCGGCCGACGCTGGTGGCTGCCGATCCTGTGGGGCGTGGTCGTGCTGCTGCTGCTCGGCCTGCTCGGCGTCGGGCTCTGGTGGGCGCTCCAGTCGGCGGACGACGACCCGACCGGCCCGGACCCGTCACCCTCCCCGTCGGTCACCCGCGCGTCGCCGACCACCGCCGCGCCGACCTCGGCCGCCCCGACCACCCCGGCGTCCTCCGCCCCGCCGACCACCTCGGCGGCGGCGCAGGTGCCGATGCCGCCCGTGGTGAACCTGCCGCTGGAGACGGCGCGGGCGATCCTGGACGATCTGGGGCTGGACCACCGGGTGGAGTACCGGGCGTCCGACCGTCCGGAGGGCACGGTGATCGGCAGCGAGCCGGAGGCGGGGGAACTGGTTCCCGACGGCGAGGAGGTCACCCTGGTGGTGTCCCGAGGCGCGCCGTCGCCGACCGGCGGCGAGCCCACGCCGACCGGCGCGCCGACCACCACCCGGTGACCCGTCGCTGACCGGCCCGACCGGGAATCGCGGCGGGTCACCACATCCGGCGTCTGGTCCCGACCAGGCCGAGGCCCGCCAGCGAGATGGCCAGGCCGAAGATGCCCGACCAGAAGAGGGAGCGGTGGACGTCGTCCGGCGAGTGGCGGGCGGCTTCCGCCGCGCCGCCCGACGTGCCGGCCGGCACGTCGGTCTCGACCGCGGTGCCGGGCTCGTCGGCGGCGCCGAGCGCGTCCGGCCCGTCCGAAGGGTAGGGGCCGTCGAGGGCGTCCTGCCCGTCGCCGCCGTCCGACGGGTCGTCGTCGACCACGGTGATCTCCGGCGCGGGGACCGGGGTGGTCAGCCGGGTGGTGGACGACAGGGCGGGGTCGCGGACCACGACCACAAGTGTGGTGGCGGCGCCGATCAGCGCCAGGATTCCGAAGGCGTAGGCGATACGGGAGCGGTGGTGCCGCCGCGCGGCGGACTGATTGACCATGGCCATCCCAGGTTCGGGGTCCTGGACGCGCGGGGTGGAACCTGCCGGGGTGGGCGTACCTCATTCTATGGCGCGGCACGCCCCCCGGCTGCCGATCGCGGAGCTCAGCCCACCCTGACGGGCGTGCGGGCGACGGGCCGGCGCGGCGCCCGCACGGTGTGCGGACGGGGCTCGGGCGCCGACCGCAGTTGGCGCAGCCCCTCCCGCTGGACGAAGATCGACCGCCGGTTGACCGCGTCCCCCGAAGCGTTCAACTCGTAGCCGTCGAGCCAGATCCAGCCGTCGTAGGTGGGCCAGTCGAGCACCCGGATCACCCGGAACGTGATGGGTCTGAGGAACTGGACACTCGCCGCGCGAGTCACGTGCAGTACGTCACCAGAGCGGGGAAGCACATGGGCTCCTGGGAAGGATCGGCCGGCTGACGGGCCGGCGGGAGCGGTCGGGGGACGTCTCGGTGCCGGCGACGGGGTCGTGCCTCGTGGACCGGTGGTGCGGGTGGTGGTGGTCGGGCCGTACCCGCTGGTGGCGAGCCGCCACCCGACCATCACCCGGCTGCTCCGGGTACCGCTCCCGCCGCCACAGCCAACTGGCGTGCAGCGGCGGGGTCATCAACCCGGGGCAGGTCTGGTTGTCGAAGGTCGGGCAGCCCCACCGCCGCGCGTCCCGGAGCCCGTGGGATCACCACGGCGGGGGAGCGGACGGAGACGGTGAGTAACCCGTGCCATACGGACAGAGTGCATCAGCGACGTGCCACATGCAAGTTGCATGTCGACTTTTGCCGATACGCGAGCGGCTCGCGCGAAGCGGCGCTTGAAGCCGTTCATGTATGGGCGGCACACTGGGGACCGGTTTCGCCCGTCGCGGCCGGCCGATGACCGGCACCACCCCCACGCCGCGAACGATCGCCCGCCGCCCCACGGTCGCGCCCCGGCGGGCGGACGAGAACGGCGGCGCGAGGCGGAGGTGGACCGGTGAGGGCCGACAGCCGGTGGTCCCGACCAGCGGGCGGGGTGGTGCTGTCGTGAGCGAGCGGCGCAGCCCGACCATCCGGCGCCGCCGCCTGGGCGCGGAACTTCGCCGGCAGCGGGAGGCGGCCGGGATCACCATCGAGGCCGTCGCCGAGCAGTTGGAGTGCTCCGCATCGAAGATCTCGCGGATCGAGACCGGCCACACCACGGCGACCCCGCGCGACGTGCGGGACATGCTCCGGATCTACGGGGTGGTGGGCGCCGAGAGCGACGAGCTGGTGCAGATCGCCCGGGAGGCGCGGCAGAAGGGCTGGTGGCACCCGTACAGCACGGTGCTGGTCGGGGCGTACGTCGGCCTGGAGGCGGCGGCCAGCTCGATCCGGGCGTACGAGCAGCAGGTGGTGCCCGGCCTGCTGGAGACCGAGGAGTACGCGAGCGCGATGATCCGCGCCGCCCGGCCGGACTTCACGCCGGACCAGGTCGCACAACGTGTCCGTGTCCGGCTCGGGCGCCAGTCGTTGTTGACCCAGGATGATCCGGTCGATCTGTGGGTGGTGCTCGATGAGGCGGTGGTGAGCCGGCCGGTGGGCGGGGACGAAGTGATGCGTGGCCAGCTCAGAAGGCTGGTCGAGGTGGCCGAACTGCCGAACGTGACGTTGCAGATCCTGCCCTTCGAGGTGGGGGCGCACGCCGGCATGGACGGGACCTTCACGATCCTCAGTTTCCCCGAGCCCGGTGATCCGGATGTCGTGTACGCGGAGAATGCCACGGGTGGGCTCTTCCTGGAGAAGAGCGACGAACTGCAGAAGTACAGCTTCATCTTCGATCACATCCGAGCGGCGGCCATTCGTCCGGAGGAGTCCATCGCACACATCGCGAAACTGGCAGAGGAGCCGTTGTGGAAATGGCGACCAAGGGGTTCCCCGTGGACCTGACGCAGGCAGCGTGGTTCAAGAGCTCGAAGAGCGGGCCGAACTGCGACAACTGCGTGGAGGTGGCGTACGTGACGGGGGCGGTCGGCGTGCGGGACTCGAAGAACAAGACGGGTCCGGCCCTGGTCTTCGCCCCGGGCGACTGGCACGCCTTCGTCGCCGGCGCCAGGGGCGGTGCGTTCGGCCGGGACTGACGGACCGGAACGTCACGGGTGTCCCCGTCCGGCGCGCACGCCGGACGGGGACACTGCCGTGCCCGCGTCCGCGCCGGGCGCGAAGAAGCCCCGGCATCCCGTCGCCACATCGGGCCCGTGTCGTTGTACCCCTCGATACGGCGCTGGTCGACAACCCGCCGCACGCGACCGAACGAGGCAGGCGAGACGGATGACGACGATCGGGTCAGACAACCTCACCAACGGGCCGGGCAAGCCGGAGCGTTTCGGGGGCAAGTACCGCGGGGCCCGCCGGGACACGGTCCTGACCGAGGTGGTGTCGACCGACACGGAGGTCGGCGGCCGGGAGGCCGCGGCGAGCGCGCCGGATCAGGCGGGTCCGCCGCTCTCGTTGCCGTCGCTGGATCCGAACCCGCTGACCGAGCCGTCGTTCCCGCCGGGCGGCTGGTCGATGGAGCCCGCCGGGTCGCTGGCCGACCACCCGCTGCTGCGCGGGCTGCTCATGGAACTGCCGCCGAAGGGCAGCGTCCCACCGCCCGGCTGGCTCGACCGCTGGTTCGAGGCGACCCGGGCGATCCTGGAGCTGCTATACGTGCAGGGGACCGGCCGCTCGCGGTGACGCCGGCCGCGGCTGCGCGGCCCGCTCGGCGAGGCGGCTGTGCCGCAGCGCGTGGCGTACGCCGATCGCGGCGACGCCCAGCGCCCCCACGGTGATCGCCGGCCCGGTCACCCCGGGCCCGAACACGTCGGGGGCGCCCGCCGCCACCACCGCGGGCAGGATCGCCAGGCCGGTGAGTTGCAGCGGCAGCCCCACCAGCGGGTGCGCGGCGGCGGCCCGCAGGCCGTGCGGGGCGGGGGTTCCGGGTGCCGCGGCGAACGCCCCCGCGCCCGCCCGCAGCCGGCGCACCCGGCGCACGGTGCAGACCGCGACCGCGAGCGCGGGAGTGGCGGCGAGGGCGAGGCCGGCGGCGGCCCGGTCGGCCGGGGTCGCGCCGGCGCTGGACAGCCCGGCGACCAGCACGGCGACCGTCCCGCCCAGGCCGGTCAGCGTCAGGGTGAGCACCCAACCGGCACGCCGGCGCAGGGCGCGGGCGCGGTCCAGCCGGGGCATCCCGTCCGCGAGCCAGCCGGCGGCCAGCCAGACGGCGGCCAGCGGGGCGAGGACGGTGAGGTGACTCTCCATGACGGAGAGCATTGCCTGTTCCGGGCGGGCGTGACTCCGGGGCCGGCCCCGGTTCGACCCGCAACGGCACCCCGTAGGGGGTCATCTTCCCGGTGATATAGGGAAGTCGACATGTTTGTATTCCCGGTCACGCCGCTCTACCCTCAGCTCGATCGGCATTCATCGATTCTCTCGCCACGAACGTCGGACGGTCGGGTGCCGGTCGGAGGGAGGTAGAAGATGGGTCTTCCACGTAGGTCCATGCTCGTCGGGGTGGCCGCCATGGCCATGGTGGCCACCGCCACGCCCGCCATGGCCGCCGAACCCGTCGGCACGATCCGCGCCGCAGGCGGTGCCACCGCCGTGGCCGACAGCTACATCGTCGTCTTCAAGGACAGCGCGGTCGCCCGCGCCGGCGTCGGTGACACCGCGCAGCGGCTGGTCGGCCGACACGGCGGCGCGGTGGCCCGCACCTACGGCGCCGCCCTGCGCGGCTTCGAGGCCCGGGTCGACGCCAGGGCCGCCGCCCGGATCGCCGCGGACCCCGCCGTGGCGTACGTCGAGCAGAACCACACCGTGTCGATCGCCGGCACCCAGACCAACCCGCCGTCCTGGGGCCTGGACCGGATCGACCAGCGGGCACTGCCGCTGGACAACTCCTACACGTACCCGAACACGGCGAGCAACGTGCACGCCTACATCATCGACACCGGCATCCGGTTCAGCCACAGCGACTTCGGCGGTCGGGCCACGTCCGGCTACGACGCCGTCGACGGCGGCTCGGCCGACGACTGCAACGGGCACGGCACGCACGTCGCCGGCACCGTCGGCGGCTCGGCGTACGGGGTGGCCAAGGGCGTGCAGCTGGTCGGCGTCCGGGTGCTGAACTGCCAGGGCAGCGGCACGAACGCCGGCGTCATCGCCGGTGTCGACTGGGTGACCCAGAACGCGGTCAAGCCGGCCGTGGCCAACATGAGCCTCGGCGGCGGCGCGAACAGCACGCTCGACACCGCGGTGCGGAACTCCATCAACTCGGGCGTGAGCTACGGCCTGGCCGCCGGCAACGACTCCGGCGGCAACGCCTGCAACACCTCGCCCGCCCGGACCGCCGAGGGCATCACCGTCGGCTCGACGACCAACACGGACGCCCGGTCGTCGTTCTCCAACATCGGCACCTGCCTGGACATCTTCGCGCCCGGCTCGTCGATCACCTCGGCGTGGCACACCAGCGACACCGCGACCAACACGATCAGCGGCACCTCGATGGCGACGCCGCACGTGGTGGGCGCGGCGGCCCTCGTGGCCAGCGCCAACCCGGCCTGGTCGCCGCAGCAGGTCCGCGACTACCTGGTGAACAACGCCACCCCCAACGTGGTGGGCAACCCGGGCACCGGCTCGCCGAACAGGCTGCTCTACGTCGTCAACGGCGACACCCCGCCGCCGACCAACGACTTCTCCGTCTCGGTCTCGCCGACCTCCGGCTCGACCGCGCCGGGCGGCTCGGTGACCGCCACGGTCGCCACCGCGACGACCAACGGCTCCGCCCAGTCGGTGAGCCTCTCCGCCAGCGGGCTGCCGGCCGGGGCGACCGCCTCGTTCAGCCCGGCCACCGTCACCTCGGGTGGTTCCTCGACGCTCACCATCAGCACCTCGGCGAGCACGCCGCCCGGCACCTACACGGTGACCGTGACGGGCACCGCGGCCTCCGGCAGCAAGACCGCGACCTACTCGCTGACCGTGACCGGCACCGGTGGCGGCGGCTGCTCCGGCACCAACGGCACCGACGTGGCCATCCCGGACACGGGCGCCACGGTGAGCAGCTCCATCCCGATCTCCGGGTGCGCCCGCAACGCCTCGTCGGCCTCGACCGTCGCGGTGAACATCGTGCACACCTACCGCGGTGACCTCGTCGTCGACCTGGTCGCTCCGGACGGCTCGTCCTACCGGCTGAAGAACAGCAGCTTCTGGGACAGCGCCCCCAACATCAACACCACCTACACGGCGAACCTGTCGAGCGAGGCGGCGAACGGCACCTGGCAGCTGCGGGTGCGGGACGTCTACGCCGGCGACAGCGGCTACATCAACACCTGGACCCTGACCCTCTAGGTCCCCGGCACAGGTGGGGCCCCTCCCGGCGACCGGGAGGGGCCCCACCGCGTGCTGTCGGTCGGTCAGACGGCGAAGGTCGGGGGCCGTTCGGTGGCGGGGGCCGGCGGGACCGCCTTCCACAGGCCGGTCTTCTGCGCGGCCAGCCGGGCCAGGTAGGCCGGGTTGAGGATCACGTACCGCCGCCACAGCCGCTTCGGCTCCAGGCCGAGGCGCCAGAACCACTCCAGGCCGGCCCGCTGCATCCACGGCGGCGGCTGGCGCAGCAGCCCGGCGTGGTAGTCGAAGGCCGCCCCGACCGCCATCAACGGCATGTCCAGCAGCGGCCGCATGGCGTACGCGAAGACCTCCTGGCGCGGGCAACCCAGCCCGACCAGGACGAGCCGGGCGCCACTGGCCTTGATCCGGTCGGCGATCTCGACGTCCTCGCCCGGCTGCACCGCCCGGAACTTGGACGGCTCCACGCCGGCGATCTTGAGCGCCGGGAACATCCGCTCCAGCGCCGGGATCAGCTTCGCCAGGGTCTGCTCGGTCGAGCCGTAGAGGTAGACCGGGAGGCCCTCGTCGGCGAACCGGGACAGCACGTGCAGGGTCAGCGTCGGGCCGTAGACCCGGTCGGTGAGCCCGGCGCCGTGCAGCAGGTTGAGCGCCCAGCGCACCGGCTGGCCGTCGGGGGTGACCACGTCGAAGGAGTTCAGCCGGGCGTTGTGCGCCGGGTCGAGCACGCCGGTCATCACCCCGTGCACGGCCAGCGCCGTCAGCGCCAGCGGGCGGCGGTCCTGCGCGGCCGCCACCACCTGCTCGGTCGCCGCGGCGTAGTCGGTGGCGTCGACCAGGACGCCGAGGACGTTCCGCTTGCCCCTCGCGGTCATGCTGCCGGCACCCACTTGTCCACGTTGGCCTCGTAGATCTCACGCATGATCATGGGAACGTCGTAGACCTGTTTCCACTCCGGGTAGTCGGCCTGGAACGCCTCGTTCGAGCCGATCCACCACTTGTGGTCGCCGATCCGGTTGGCCTCGACGTACTCGGTGATCATCTCCTGGCCGGTGATCTGCTCGGCCAGCGCGAACGCCTCCCGGTTGGAGGTGTTGGAGTGCCGGCCACCGCCGAGGTTGTAGACCGCCGCCGAGCGCGGGTTGCGGAAGAACGCCTCGAACGCGGAGACCACGTCGGAGCTGTGGATCGCGTCCCGCACCTGCTTGCCCCGGTAGCCGAAGATCTTGTACGTCCGGCGTTCCATGTTGGCGCGCATCACGTAGCCGAGGAAACCGTGCAGCTCGGTGGCCGAGTGCGCCGGCCCGGTCAGCGTCCCGCCCCGGAAGCAGGCGGTCCGCATGCCGAAGTAGCGGCCGTACTCCTGCACCATGACGTCGGCCGCGACCTTCGAGGCTCCGAAGATCGAGTGCAGGCAGGCGTCGATGGACATGTCCTCGCGGATGCCCTGCTCGTACGGGTGCCCCGGCTCGATCTCCCACCGGGTCTCCAGCTCCACCAGGGGCAGGCTGTTCGGCCGGTCGCCGTAGACCTTGTTGGTGGAGCAGTGGATCACCGGCGCCTCGATGCAGTGCTCGCGCACGTTCTGCAGGACGTTCAGCGTGCCGGCGGCGTTCACGTCGAAGTCGGTGAAGGGGTCGCGTACCGCCCAGTCGTGCGACGGCTGCGCGGCGGTGTGGATCACCACGGCCACGTCGCCGGCGTACCGCTTGAAGAGCTTGCCCAGGGCGGCCCGGTCGCGGATGTCGATGCTGTGGTGCGAGTACGCGGACCCCAGCTCGTCTGTCAGCCGCCGGACGTTCCAGGCGGTCGAGGCCTCCTCGCCGAAGAACTCCTGCCGCATGTCGTTGTCGATGCCGACGACGTCGAGACCGAGGCCGGCGAAGTGCCGGACCGCCTCGGAGCCGATCAGCCCGCCCGACCCGGTCACGAATGCGACACTCACACGCCACTCCTGCTCATTCGGAGGCAGAAACCATCGGAGCATAGCGTGACGTACGGCACGCCCCGATACGCAGCGAGGGCCCCGCATCGCTGCGGAGCCCTCGCGTGTTGGTGGGGAAGGGGGGAGTTGAACCCCCACGCCCTTTCGGGCACACGGACCTGAACCGTGCGCGTCTGCCATTCCGCCACTTCCCCGTGGCTTGACCTCGAACACTGTAGTCTGTGCCGGTCCTGCTGTCTCCAGCGGCCCCGGACATCCTACGCGGTCCGTGATCGTTGCCTCAATCGGTTACCGTCCGTGAGGCGGTACCGTTCGTGGCGGACGAAAGAGTAGCACGACAACACGGGCCCCTCCGAACGGGCCGCCGACAGACGGCCGAGCGGCGTGTGAGCTGCGCGCGCGCCGGCCGGATACCATCATGTCCTCGGGACCCGAGGAGGAGCCGGTGAGCGTGCTGCAACGCTTCGAGAAGCGTCTGGAAGGCCTGGTCGAGGGAGCCTTCGCCAAGGTCTTCAAAGGGGTGGTCCACCCCGTGGAGATCCTCAACGCCATGCAGCGGGAGGCCGAGGCGCACAAGGCGATCCTGGCCGGTGGGCGCACGTTGGTGCCCAACCGCTACGTGATCGATCTCTCGCCCTACGACCACAGTCGGCTGGCGCCGTACGCTGCCGCGCTGGCCCAGGAACTGGCCCAGTCGCAGGCGGAGTTCATCGGCGAGCAGGCCTGGACGGTCTACGGCGACGTGATCGTCGAGATCGAGCGCGGCGAAGGGCTGGACACCGGCATGTTCCGGGTCACCGCCGAGGTCTACACCGGCGGCGAGGTCGCCCCGGTCTCGGCGCCCGGCTACGACGCCGGCCCGCCCGCCTACCCCGCGTACGACCAGGGTGGCGGCTACGGCCCCCCGCCCGGCCACGGCGGCAGCCGCAACGTGCGGCTGGTCTCCGGCGACGGGCGCACCTACCCGCTCCAGATGGGCTCGACGGTGATCGGCCGTGGCGACCAGGCCAACCTGCGCCTGCCCGACGTCGGCATCTCCCGGCGACACGCCCGGCTGGACTTCGACGGCGGCCAGGTCGTGCTGACCGACCTCGGGTCGACCAACGGCACGATGGTCAACGGCCAGCGGGTCTCCGCCGTCGCGCTCAACCCCGGCGACATGATCCAGCTCGGCACCACGACGCTGACCTTCCGCGTGGACGGCTGATCCGCCTTGCCGGAACTCGTCATCACCGTCGCCAGGTTCGGGTTCCTCATCCTGCTGTGGATCTTCGTGTTCACGGTGGTCGGGGTGATCCGCCGGGACCTGTTCGCGGGCGCCCGGTCGGGCCGGCTGGTGGCCGCGCCCCGGGCGGTCGGGGCCTCGCTCGGGCAGGCGGCGAAGCCGGCGAAGGCGAAGCGGGGCAGGGCGGCCCACCAGCTCGTGGTCACCGCCGGTCAACTGGCGGGCACCCGGATCACCCTCGGGGAAGCACAGATCACCATCGGTCGGGCCGAGGATTCCACCCTCGTCATCACCGACGACTACGCCTCGGCGCGGCACGCCCGGCTGGTGCCGCGCGACGGGCAGTGGTTCGTCGAGGATCTCGGCTCGACTAACGGCACCTACCTGGATCGCGCTAAGGTCACCGGACCAACCCCCGTCCCCCTCGGCGTGCCGATCCGGATCGGCCGCACCTCTCTCGAATTACGGCCATGACTCTGACCCTGCGCTATGCGGCCCACAGCGACCGCGGTCTGATCCGAGACGGTAACCAGGACTCCGTCTACGCCGGGCCGCGGCTACTCGCCGTCGCCGACGGCATGGGCGGCATGGCCGCCGGTGACGTCGCCAGCAACATCGTCATCGGTGCCATGGCGCCGCTCGACGAGGACGTCCCGGGTGACGCCCTCGTCGACGCGCTGCGTTCGGCCGTGGGCACCGCCAACCAGCAGCTCCGCGACACCGTGGACGCCAACCCCCAGCTGGAGGGGATGGGCACCACGCTCACCGCCACCCTCTTCTCCGGCAGCAAGCTGGGTATGGTCCACATCGGCGACTCGCGGGCCTACCTCCTGCGCAACGGCGAGTTCGCGCAGATCACCAAGGACGACACGTACGTCCAGATGCTCGTCGACGAGGGCCGGATCAGCGCCGAGGAGGCGAGCAGCCACCCGCAGCGGTCGCTGCTCACGCGGGCGCTGGACGGCCGCGACATCGACCCGGAATACAGCGTCCGCCAGGTCCTCCCGGGCGACCGCTACCTGATCTGCAGCGACGGCCTCTCGGGTGTGGTCAGCGCCGACACGATCGCCGAGACCATGCGCGAGTACGCCGACCCGCAGCAGTGCGTCGAGCGGCTGGTGCAGCTCGCCCTGCGCGGCG
>NZ_JBPQTP010000110.1:0-22424 GCF_051386395.1 Micromonospora sp. URMC 106 | reverse complement strand
GCGGCCGGGCGTTGCCCGGCCGCGACGCTTGCACGGGCATGGCTCAGCAGTCCGTACCCCACCAGCACTCGCACGAGCTGTTGCAGGTGCGCCACTTGAACCGGGTGTAGGTGTACCGGCAGCACATCGGAGTGTTGGTGCAGGGCGGCTGGCAGACAGCCGAGGCGGTGGTCTTGGGCAGCATCAGCGCCAAGAACCGGTCCGCCAGTGCGCCGACGTGACGGGTCATGTGTCCCTCCAATCGTGATCTAGACTGATGGTGGACGATAGGTGGGCCTGCTACAGGGCGAATACAGCGTCGATACAACCGTTACGCGCCAACCGTTGCGGACCTTCGTACCTCGTTCCTAGGGTGCTGGCCGTGGTGGACCCGATTCGAGCCGAGGTGCCTTGAGCCTGCGATTCCAGCTGCTCGGCCCACTCCGGATCATCGCCGCCGGTCGGGCCGTCCCGGTCGGGCCGCAGAAGCAGCGGGCGATGCTCGCCGCCCTGTTGCTGTCGGCCAACGAGCGGGTGTCGCTGGACCGCCTCGTCGGCGAGCTGTGGGACCAGCCGCCGCACTCGGCGGTGGCGAACCTGCGCACCTACGCCAGCGGGCTGCGCCGGTTGCTCACCGAGCTGGACGACGAGCCCATCGGCGACCGGTTGACCGCCAACGCCGCCGGATACCAGCTGCGGGTCGACCCGGAAGAGCTGGACCTGCACCGCTTCCAGGCCGCGACCGAGCTGGGCCGCGCGGCCCTCGCCAGCGGTGACCACGCGGGGGCCACCGCGCGGTTCCGCGAGGCGCTGGACCTGTGGCGGGGCCGGCCGGCCGAGGACGTCCGTCCGGGGCCCGAACTCGGTGCCCGGATCACCCTGCTCGAGGAGCAACACCTGTCGCTGGTCGAGGACCTGATCCAGGCGCGCCTCGCGCTCGGCGAGCACGCCTCGGTGACCGGCAAGCTGCGGCTGCTGATCACCGCCCACCCGTACCGGGAGCGGCTGCGTCACCAGCTCATGCTGGCGCTGTACCGGTCCGGCGACGCGCCGGCGGCCCTCACGGCGTACGCGGAGACCCGCGCGGCCTTCGCCGACCAGCTCGGACTCGAACCCGGAACGGAACTGTCCCGGCTGCACCTGGCCATCCTCCGCCGGGATCCGGAGCTGTCCACACCGGACGCCGCGACGGAGTCCCCGCCACCGGCCCCCGCGCCCGAGAGCCCACCCGGGCAGGCCGAACCGCCGCGGCAGCTGCCGCCGGACCCGGCGGCGTTCGTCGGCCGGGTCGACGAACTGCGCGCCATCGAGCGGGCCTGCACCGCCGCGAACGGGCCGCGGACGGGCCCGGCGGTGGTCGTGCTGCACGGCCCGGGCGGGATGGGCAAGACCACCCTGGCGGTACGCGCCGCGCACCGGCTCGCGAGCCACTACCCGGACGGACAGCTGTACCTCGAACTACAGGGCGGGACCCCGGGCATGCCCGGCGTCGATCCGCTGGCGGCGCTCGGTCAGTTGCTGCGCGCGCTCGGGGTACCGGCCAGGGACGTGCCGCTGGAACTGGGCGAGGCGGCCGCGCGGTTCCGGTCGGAGACCGCCGCCCGGCGGCTGCTCATCGTCCTCGACGGCGCGGCCGGGGCGCAGCAGATCAGGTCTCTGCTCCCGGCGGGCCGGGACTGTGCGGTCCTCGTCACCAGCCGCCGGCCGGCAGGCACCCTCGACGCGCTCCGGCTCCGGTTGGATCGCCTCAGCGACGCCGAGGCGCGTCAGCTCCTCGACGCCCTCTGCGGCGACGGCCGGGTGGCGGTCGATCCCGAGGCGACGGGCCACCTGGTGACGCTCTGCGACGGGCACCCGCTGGCGCTGCGCATCGCCGGAGCCCGGCTCGCGGCCCGCCCCGACTGGTCCGTCGCGGTGCTGGCGGACCGGCTGGACGACGAGCGGGAGCGCCTCGACGAGCTGCGCGCGGACGACCTCGCCATCCGGTCCAGTTTCTGGAACACCTACCGCCAGCTGCTCGACAGCGCCGATCCGGACGACCGCACGGCGGCGGCCGTCTTCCGGTCGCTGTCGCTGCTGCGGGTGCCGGAGATACCGGTGCCGCTCGCCGCGGTCACCATCGGCGTCCCGGAACGGCGCGCGCTGACGCTACTGGACCGGCTCACCGAGACGCACCTGCTGGACGCGGTCGGGCCGGCCCGGTTCCGGTTCCACGACCTGCTCCGGCTCTACGGCGCGGAGCTGGCCGAGGAGACGGATCCGGCCGCCGAGCGCCAACGGGCGGTACGTCGCGGGCTCACCGCGTACCTGACCACGGTGCTGCGCGCGGGCCAACTGTTGCGCCCGCAGCGGGGGGCCGAGCTCGCCACCGGGCCCTCCGTCGTCGAGCTGGGCACGCTCGACGACGCCGTGCGCTGGGTCAACGGCGACCTGGCCGGGATCATCGCGGCCGCACGCCAGGCGTGCGACGCCGCGCCACAGCTGAGCCGGCTGTGCGTGGAGGCGATTCCGTCGATCGTCGTGTGGCTGCAGAAGCACAACCGGTGGGCCGAGGCCGATGCCCTGGTCGCCGTCTGTGAGCAGGCGGCGACGGCCACGGACGACGACGCCGCCCGGGCCAGGGTGCTCGCCCTGCGGGCGACGCTGCACTGGCGTGCCGGGTCCCTGGAGGCGGCATGCGGCGCGTTGGAGTCGGCACTGGAGCTGTGGCGCCGGCTGGGCGATCGCGAAGGAGAGGGGCGGGCGCTGCAGAACCTCGGCTGGTTCCACCACCGGACGGGCTCTCCTCGTCGGGCGGCGGACCTCGTCCGGGCGGCGGTCGGGCTCCTCGCCGACGCCAAGCCGGTGTGGCTCGCGATGGCCCTGCACAACCTGGCCGAGATCGAGTTCGAGCTGGGCAACTTCCCGGCCGCCGACGAACACCTCACCCGCTGCCTGGCGATGCGGCGCGATCACCACGACGCCGTCGGCGAGGCGATCACTCTTGTCGCGCTCGGCCGGACGCACAGCCAACTCGGGCGGCACCTGGACGCGCTGACGGCACTCACCGCCGGCCTGCGGCTGTGCCGGCGGACCGGCAACCGGGAGGACGAGTGGGAGGCGCTGCTCAGCCGCTCGGAGGTGCACCTTCGGCTCGGCGACGTGGCGCTCGCCCACCGGGACGGCGAGGAGGCGCTGACCCTGGCCCGCGCGGTCGGCGACCGGTACGGCGAGGCGGCGGCGCTGCGCCAGCTCGGCCGGGTGCAGGAACGCCGCGGCGAGCGCGCGGCGGCGGACGGGTACGCGCGGCGAGCCAACCGGATCTTCGCCGACCTGCCCGGCCGGCGCGACGGCGTGCTCGAGACGTTCCTTGCCCGCGCGGATCAGTCGGCCGGCGTTCCCGCCTCGGCCGGGACGTAGCCCGCCGCCTGCATCCGGAACAGGGTGGCGTAGGTGCCGTTGGCCGCCAGCAGCTCCTCGTGCCGGCCTGCCTCGACGATCCGCCCGCCCGACAGCGCCACGATCAGGTCGGCGTCGCGCAGCGTACCCAGCCGGTGCGAGATCAGGACACTGGTCCGGTCGGCCCGGTACTGCCGCAGCCGGAGCTGGATGTCGCGCTCGGCCTCGGCGTCCAGGCCGGCGCTCGGCTCGTCGAGGATGAGCAGGTCCCGCGCCGCGGGCAGCACCGACCGGGCGATCGCCACCCGCTGCCACTGCCCGCCGGAGAGCAGCACGCCGGCATCCGCCGGATCGCCGTCCAGTTCGAACACGCGGGACAGCATCGTCTCGTACCCCCGGGGCAGGCCCTGGAGGGTTTCGTGGATGCCGGCCCGCCGGGCGGCGTCCGCGATCCGGGCGGCGTCCTCGGCGCGTACGTGGTCCGGGCCGGCCGGGTCGACGTCGCCGAGCCAGATGTTCTCCGCGGCCGTCAGGTCGTAGGTCATGTAGTCCTGGAACACCGCGCCGATCCGGGCCCGCAGGTCGTCCACGGACAGCTCGCGGAGGTCGACGCCGTCCCACAGGATCGCGCCGCGGGTCGGGTCGTAGAACCGGCACAGCAGCTTGACCAGGGTGCTCTTGCCGGCGCCGTTGTGGCCGACCAGGGCCACCGCCTGACCGGAGGGGATGAAGAGGTCCACGCCCCGCAGCACCCACGGGTGGTCCGGGCCGTAGCGGAACCAGACGTCGCGGAACTCGATGCCCCGCTTCAGCGGGGGCACCGGCAGTGGCCGGGCCGGCTCCGGCAGGTCCGGTGGACAGGTGACGACCTGCTCGTAGTGCCCGAGCAGCAGCATCGACTGGTGGATGCCGGCGAGGTGGTCGATCAGGGTGGCCAGGCTGCTCTGCACCCCCGCGACGGCGGCGATGAAGACGGCCACGTCGCCGACCGTGAGCCCGCCGGACCGGGCGGTGGCGACGGCCCACACCAGGCCACCCCCGGACAGCGCCGCGCTCAGTGCCGCCAGCAGGGCCTGGGCGCGCACCTCCCGCCGCTCGTGGACCCGACGGGCGCCGTTCGCCGTGCTCAGCTCGGCGAGCATCCGGCGGCGGAACAGCCCGCCCAACCGCAGGAGCCGCACCTCCTTCGCCGCGGACAGGCTGGTCAGCAGGCTGGCGTAGAACATCTCGCGCCGCTCCCCCGGCCCGATCTCCCACAACATGTTCGCCCGTCGCCGGCTGAGGCGGAGCTCGGCCACCAGCGCCGGCACACCGCCGGCCGCCACCAGCACGGCCATCACCGGGTTGATCACCACGAGGGTGCCGAGGAAGCCGGTCAGCAGCACGGCGTTCTGCACCAGGCCGAGCAGGCCGTCGACGCAGCGGCTGGGCCCGTCCCGCCCGGCCTGCTCGGCCAGCCGGAGCGTGTTCTGGAACGCCGGCTCCTCCAGCCGGCGCAGGCCCGGGAGGCGGTCGATCGCCGCGTACATCTGGTCGAGCGCGACGACGGCGGCCGAGCGCCCGAGGTCCGCCCGCAGATAGTTCGTCAGGTGCGGCACGAGGGCCAGGCCGACGGAGACCACCGCCAGCGCGGTCGCCACCGCGAGGATCGCGCCGCCGGCCGCGTTCGCGACCCGGTCGAGGACGAGTTTGGTGAGCCAGGCCGCCAGCACCGGAAGCGCGCCCGCGATCGGCGCGAGCAGCACGTACGCCGCCAGGTTGGCCCGCCCACCCCGCCAGACCACCGCGACTGCCCGGGCGGCCCGGGCGATGCTGATCATGGCGAGAGGGTACGGACGCCACCTCCAGGACAGCTACAGCACCGGTACAGGCTGCCCGATCCGGCTCGGGTGCCAGCCCGCCGGGCACGTCCAGGACGTGCCCGGCGGATCCGGGCAGCGGCGTCAGCGCCCGGCGGTGAGGCGGAAGGCGTCGAGGATTGTCTGCTCGACGGTGTTGCCGCCCGCGTCCTCCGCCCTGGCCTTGATGCTGACCGTACCCACGGTGTCGGCCAGGCTCGGAAGCTGGTAGCTCGCGGTGTGGTTTCCGCCGCCCCTCGCGGTCGTCGGGAGCTGCCGCCAGGTGACCCCGCCATCGGTGCTGATGGACAGCGCGACGCTCCTGACCGCCGGCGCGGTGGGCACCTGGTGGTACGCGGCGACCCTGATCTGGTGCCGGCCGGCAGGCCGCGCAGGTGCTCGGCCTCCGCCGGTGAGATGGCGGCGTACGGGATGTCGGGCACCTCCTGCGGGTGGAACCACCAGTCCGGTTCGGTCGGGAGGAGGCAGGTCGTGGTGGGCCACGGCCCTCGGAGGCGTGCTGATCGATGAACTGGATGAGCCCGGTCGAGACCGGTTCGACGAGCACGGCGAGGGCACCCGCGGCCCGTGCCCGCATCAGCTGCGCGGATCCGACGTGCCGATCAGCAGCGGCGCCGCCACCTGGCCGACGCCCGGGTCCGCCGCGCCGGAGTGGGACGTGACCTCGCCGACCACCGCCGCCTCCTACAGCTCGCCTGCGCAGACCTCCACAGTTGTCAATGATCATCGTTTATGCGGTGGCCCGCGGCAAGCGATGTCCTGCCCCTCGTTCGACGGGGCTGGGGCCGGTGGATCGCCACGGGTGGGTCAGAATGACGACATGCCGAGTCGTCTCGCCGCCATCGCCATCGACGCCGTCCAACCGCGACTGATCGCCGACTTCTGGTGCTCTGTCCTCGGCTGGCAGGTTGTCGGTGAGGATGCCGAGGTGATCACCATCGCAGCCTCCGACCGGTCCTGGCCGATGATCGACGTGGCGGCGGTGCCGGAGGGCAAGGTGATCAAGAACCGGTTGCATTTCGACCTGCGTGCCGACGGCGTGTCCACCGCGGAGGAGCTTGACCGGCTGCTCGCCCTCGGTGCGCGACGCGTCGACGTGGGACAGCCCGCCGACGTGAGCTGGATCGTGCTCGCTGATCCCGAAGGCAACGAGTTCTGCCTGCTGTCACGTCCTGTCCAGGAGTTCCAGGACGGCTTCCGGTAGCCTCCGGCATGCTGGTCACGCAGACTGCGGCCGCGTGGACGGTGGCCACCTCCCGATCGTGCGCACCGCGGTCGACGACACGGCGGCCAGTTCGGGCTGCGCGGGCAGAAACACCGTGGCGACACCCAGCGACTGGTTCATCGCGGCGAGCTGGTACTCGGCCCGAAGGTCGGTGGTGTTACGCACGCCGCGGACGATCACTCCCACCTCATGGCGACGGCAGTAGGTGGAGGTCAACCCGCTCCAGGCCGCGACGGTGACGGAGGTCCACTCGACCGGCAGGATGGCCCGAACAGCGGCCGCCCGCTGCTCTTCGTCGGCGCCCGGGTGCTTGCTGCTGTTGACCGCGACGAGCACGACCACCTCGTCGAAGAGGCCGCGTGCCCGGTCCACCACGTTCAAGTGTCCCGGAGTGAAGGGATCGAAGCTGCCGGGGTAGACGGCTCGCACGCGTACGCGACCAGGGGTGCGTGCCATCGAACGTGGCCCTGCCAATGGTTCGGGGGTCACGGCCGCAAGACCCGCTGCGCGTCGCGGAGGACCTGCTCAGAGGCCAGCGGGGCCCACGAGGCGAACAGTTCTTGGACATACGTGCCGTGCCGGTCCGCCACCGATCGACATAGGTGGGCGTACAGGTTGCCCCCGGGATACGCGATCTGCTCGGCTCCATGCCCGCGGAGCCGGACCCACACGCCTTCGTCGGTGCCCATGGCCCGACTGTAGGTACCGGCTGTCGGATTCGCTGGCCCCTGGGTGTGGGCGATATGTCACAGCGCCGCGGACACGTCCGGCACCCGCCGGGCGGAAGGGCGGCAAACCCCAGCACCTCAACGTCACCTGCCTCCGGTGTGGGGCGTGGCACGAGCACGAGGACGGCCAAGGCGTGCTGACCTGAGTCCCGGCAGGAGGCCCGCGGCCGCTACGCCGGAGGGAGAGACCTACTCAGCGCTCCCGATCGCGACCGGGGCGCCGAGGTGGCTGACGAGGAAGCGGGCGGCACGGTCGAGCGCGGCGTCCGCCTCGTCGAGACGCCCGTGCTCGTGCTGGTACACGTGCGGGAGGCCCGGCCCGATCTCCAACGTAACCTCGACGTCGGCGGCGCCCGCGCGGCCGGCCAGGCGGACCGCGTCGTCGAGCAGCACCTCGTTCGCCCCGACCTGCACGAGCAGCGGGGGCAGGCCGGAGAGGTCGGCGAAGACCGGGCTCGCCAGGGGATGGCTCCGGTCGCCCGCGCCGACGTAGAGATCCGCGTACGCGCGCACGTCGGCCTCGGTGAAGATCGGGTCAGCGTCCTCCTTGGCGCGCATGCTCGCTCCGGAGAGGGTGAGGTCGACCCACGGGGAGAAGACGACCACGGCGGCCGGCTGCGGCAGTCCCGCCTCCCGGGCGGCGAGCAGGGTGGCGATGCTCAGGCCGCCGCCGGCCGAGTCACCGGCCACGATGAGTTCCCGCGGGTCGGTTCCGGCGGCCAGCAGGTCGCGGTAGGCGGCGAGCCCGTCGTCGACCGCCGCGGGGAAGGGGTGCTCGGGAGCCAGCCGGTAGTCCACCGACGTCGCCCGCAGTCCGGCGCGGGCGGCGAGTTCACCGGTCAGGCCGGCGTGGGTGTCCGGTGAGCCGATGACGTAGCCGCCGCCGTGGAAGTAGAGCAACCGGCCGCGGTCTGCCGCTCCGGCCGGCTCCAGGTCCAGGGCGGGCCGCCCGCCCAGGACGGTCCTGCGGGTGACCACGCCGTCCGGTGCCGCTCGCGTCACGGCCGTGGCGAACGAGGTGCGCTGCTGCGCGGGGGTGGGCTGGGTCTCGCTGGGCGGGACGGAGCGGAGCAGGGCATCCAGGGCTTGGCGCTGCTGTCGGGACATGGCGGGCCTCCAGTGGGTCGGGATGCGAGGATGGATTCTTCGGAATCCATCTGTCCGACCCAACCGGCTTCCAAGGAAGATGATTCCCCGGAATCTATTGGTGGTTCTATGAGTCACGTCACCCCCGTCTTCCTCGATCTCGTCCGCGTGGAGACCCGGCTCTACAACGCGGTCGGCGCCCGCCTGCGCGCCGCACACGGCCTGGCGCTGGGCCAGTTCGAGTTCCTGCAGATCATCGACCGGGTGGACGGGTGCCGCGTGCTCGACATCGTGCGCGAGCTGGCGATCACCGTGGGAGCGGTCAGTAAGGCGGTCGACCGGCTGGTGGACGCGGGCTGGTGCGTGCGGGTCGCGCACCCGCAGGACCGCCGCTCCTCCGTGCTGCGCCTCACGCCCGAGGGCGAGAAGGTGCTGGCGGCCTCCCGGCCCGTGGTGGAGAGCGCGCTCGCCGCACTGACCGGGACGGTTCCCGCTGCCGACCTGAGACGCCTCGCCGGCATCCTGGCCGCCCTCCGCGCGAGCCTCGAGGCGGACGACCGGGGTCAACCGGGCTGAAGGAGCGAGTCGTCCCGATCGCAGCGAGCAGTCACGATCGGACATCACTCGCGGGAGCCACGGCCGGCTTCGGGCCCTACCGGCGGACGAAGCGACCAGCGCCGCACTGACCGAGCTCGTCAGGTGGTGAACACCATCCGCTCATTCCCCTGACCGTGCGCCACCCGGCGTCCGGCCCAGACCGCCTGAGACTCTCGGCATGACCTGCCGTCGGCACTCCGCGCTGCCGCCCGGCGTTCGGGAGGGCATCGTCAGCCCGGGGCCTTCTCGACGCCGGCTCGTTCGCGCGCAGCGAGGATGTCCGGGACGTGCGCCTCGGCCCACTGTCGTACGGCACGCAGCGGAACCAGCAGGGAACGGCCGAGCTCGGTCAGGGCGTATTCGACGTGCGGCGGGTTGCCACCCAGGTCGGTACGGGCGAGCAGGCCGTCAGCCTCCATGGCGCGCAGCGTCTCGGTGAGGGCCTTGGGGGTGATCCCGCGGATGTGCGCTTTGAGTTCGGTGAACCGCATCGGTCCGGCCTCCAGCGCGTTGACGGCGAACACCGTCCAACGCGCCCCGATGCGGTGCAGCACGGTGCGACTCGGGCAGGTCGCCGCCATGACGTTGTACGCCTTGCCCACGGGTGTCCTCCCGGTAGCGTTGAAGATACCGGTAGCAAATGTATACCGTCCCGGTCATGAGCGAGCATCTGACAGGCAAGCGGATCCTGGTCGTCGGCGGCGCCCGCGGTATCGGCGCTGAGATCGTCCGGCGCACCGGGCAGGCCGGCGCCGACGTCGTCGTCGCGACACGGTCTGGCCCCGAAGTCCGGATCGACGTCACCGACGAGACCACCATCGCGCGGGCCGCGGAGTCGCTCGGCACCTTCGACCACGTGATCTCCACCGCGTCGGCTCACCATGACGTGCCGGTGCCCGACCTGGAACCCGACAAGATCCAGGCCGCGTTCTCCGCCAAGGTCGTCGGCCCGCTGCTGCTGGCCAAGCACTTCGCCCCACGGATGCCTGCCGACGGATCGTTCCTGTTCTTCTCCGGCATTGTCGGTTGGCGGCCCAAGCCCGGCACCGTCGTCAAAGGTACTGCGAATGCTGCCCTGGCCGCGCTGGTCACCCACCTGGCCGTCGAACTCGCGCCGCTGCGTGTCAACGCCATCGCGCCCGGCATCACCGACTCCGGCACCTGGGACCGGCTTCCGAACGAGCGCCGCCGCGCCCTGTACGACAGCGCCGCCGCGGCCTCCCTCGCAGGCAGGGTCGGGACGCTCGAGGACGTCACCGACACCGCCCTGTGGCTCCTGAGTGCGGGATGGGTGACAGGCGAGACGGTCCATGTCGACGGCGGTGCCCGGCACCGCTGATCCCAGCGCCACCAGTGCCGTGGAAACCACCACCAGGATCCGTCCCCGCGCCCTTCTCCGTGCCTGCGGAGGTCCCCGCTACGCCGTCGCCCTGGCCGTACAGACCCGGTGCGACAACAAGGCGGGCATCCGGCCGATCACCATCCACGACGCCCGGCGCACCTGCCCCTCGCTGCTCCCCGACCTCGACGTCCACCCGCGAGTCGCCATGCAGGTGCTCCGGCACGCCCGCTCATTGGGGGGTTGTGCGGGCGCGGCGGTATTCGCCGGGCGTCACAGCGAAATGGCGCCGGAAGGCCAGGTGGAAGCCGACGGCCGAGCGGTAGCCGACCCGTTCGGGAAGCACGCCGAGCGGCAGGGCGGTCTCGTTCAGGAGGCGGGCCGCCTCGCGCATCCGGCGGCCGGTCAGGTGGCGGGCCGGGGCCTCGCCGACGAGGCGGGTGAATGTGGTCGCGAACGCCGACCGTGACATGTTCGCCTCCCGGGCCAGTGACTCCAGCGTCCACGGCTCGTCGAAGCGGGTCTGGATCGCCAGCAGGGCACGGCCGATCGCCGGGTGCCGCAGCGCCTGCAGCGCGGGCGAGGCGTCGGCGAGCCTGCCCACCGCCACCCGCAGCGCCAGCACGAAGACCAGCTCGAACGAGCGCAGCGCCACCAGCCGGGCGCCGGGCGCGTCGTCCCGCGTCCCGTCGGCGAGACGGTCGAGGGTGCCGGCCAGCAGTGGCTCGCCGGCCAGCATCTCACGGTCGAGCACGAGGACCTCCGGCAGCGCACGATACAGCGGTGACACGGCGCTCTCGTCGTAGTGCAGCCCGCCGCACAGCAGCTCGGTCGCCGGGCCCGGGCCGTCCACGCGGACCTCGGTGGTCGTCCCGGCAGGGCGGCCGGGGAGCAGCAGGTCGATCGGGGTCGTGGCGCGGCCGGGCCGGTCCGTCAGCTCGTGCGCGGTGCCGTGCGGGAAGACCGTGAGCTCGCCCGCGCCCAGGGTGATCGGGTCGGATCTGCCGGGCACGGTAATCGCGCACTCGCCGGAGTGCACGTAGTGCAGGATCGCGTTCCGTTCCTGGTCGCCGCGCAGGCCCCAGGGCGCGCGAGCTTTCCAGCGGCTGGCGAACACGCCCTTGAGGCGCAGCGGCGCCAGCAGTTCTCCGAGCAGATCGGCCCCGGGCGAGGACATCTCCCGCACCTCCACGGTCATGGACGATCCTTAAACGAACCAGGACTCATGCTTATAGAACGTACAAGAGGGTTCCCGACAGTCTGGAGGGTATGAGCGATACCTACTTGGTGATCGGCGCGGGCGGCGCGCAGGGCGGAGCGGTCGCGCGGCGGCTGCTGAGGGACGGGCACCGCGTGCGCGGCTTCGGCCGGAGCGCGGCGGGCCGTCCGGTGTGGACTGGGTGCGCGGCGACCTCGCGGACCCCGCCGCCGTACGGGCCGCGTTCGATGGGGTGACGCGGGCCTCGGTGACGTTGCCCATGGAATTCGATCCGGCAGCGGTGGCCCGGCATGTGGACAACGTCGTCGCGGCGGCCGATGACCTGGAACGACTGGTGTTCAACACCGGTAACCGGATTCCGGTGACACGGACGGGCGTTGCGGCCTTCGAGTCGAAGCGGGACGCGGTCGAGGCCCTCCTGTCGTCCGGCGTCCCGACCATCGTGCTGCGTCCACCCGTCTACCTGGACAACCTGGCCGCTCCCTGGGCACGGGCAGCCCTGGCCAACGGACTCCTTCCCTACCCGCTTCCGGAGGGCCACCGGGTCGCCTGGCTAACCCACGACGATCTCGGCGCCCTTACGGCCGCCGCGTTCGACTGCGACGACTTGACCGGAACGGCCATCGACGTGGGCGGAAGGGACGCGGTGACCGGCCCCGAACTGGCGGCCGCCTTCGCCTCCGTGCTCGGCCGGGAGATCCGGTACGTGCCGCTGCACGCCGACACGTTCGAGGAAGACATGGCACCCATGCTCGGCGCGGCCGTCGCAGCGGGCGTGTCCGACACATACCGGTGGCTGGCCGCGCCCGAGGGCATCGGTCTCTACGAAGGCGACGCGGACAAGGTCGAAGCGCTCTTCGGCGTCGAACTAACACCTCTGCGCACCTGGATCGAGAGGAACACCAGGACCGAGCGGAACGCCGGGGCCGTGCTGTGAACGGCGCCGTCGATGAAATCGTCCAGCATCATCGCTTCATTGAGAGCTGGCTGCGTGGCGAGGCGAACCCGGCCGACATCCGTTCCTTTCTCGACATGCACACGCCGGACTTCACGTGGTACGACCCGGACGGCTCGCTCAAGACCCTGCCCGACATGGTGCCGATGATGAAAGAGGTCCACGGAGCCGCCCCGGGCCTCGTCCTGGAGATCCGCGACCGGCGCGTACTGCTGGACGAGGACGGCATGGTCGTGGCCGCCTACGAGGAGCACCAGCGGACGCCGACCTCGTCCAACGCCCGCCGTGCCGTGGTGATCTTCGCGTCCGCGCCCGACGCCCGCAACGGCCTGCGCTGGCGTCACCTGCACGAAACCTGGATCACCTGAAGCAGGACCAGGATCGCGGCGAGCGCGCACCACACCGACCGGCCCGCCGCGGTCCTCCCGGGCGCCGGCCGATGACGGTGCGCCCGCTGATGGCGGCCTCTGATGACGCGAGCGCGAGGACGCCGGGCCGCAGGCCGGTACCGTCCGGGTGCACACATCCGCTCGTCGGCACGCCCAGATGTATGCACCCGGATGTTCACTACCGTCGCCGGTACCGGGCCGGCCCTGACGTTGGTTCGCGCCCGATCACGAGCGAGCGCGCACGGACCGCCGCGCGATGCAGTCCGGCGCGTGGCCACCGCGCCTCCCGCCCCGGCTGAGGCCCACGGCGGCTCATCGGTCTCAGGTACCGGACCGGAAGGCGATCGTGAACGGCAAGTTTGCCGGTGCGGTCGCGGGAAACGCGGGCGACCAGGCGCCGGACGTCGGGAAGTCCGCGGTTGGCATCGACGCGGAACGTCCCGTCGCCGGCGTTGACGAGGCCGGAATGGCAGTGGACGCAGCGGAACGGGGGCAGGGCAAGGCTCGTGTGCCGAAGGGTCCAGGACAGCACGATATGAGGACGCGTAGACATGATCTCCCTGAAGACCTGACAGAGGGCATGGGAAGGAGCCGACGGCGACGTCGGCGACCGATGCACGGGAAAGTTGTCAGGTCTAAAGGGCAGGCGGCGTCACGCGGGGCCAAGTCCTCTCGCAAGTCGGAGGGCGAAGAAGATGCAGGTGCACGGTAGGGCGGGGCGGGCCGGCCAGGCCACCCATTTTGTTCTGGTGCCGAGCACCGAAGGCGCGGCGCTGCCCGCGCTCACCCTCGGTGGGTCCGTTCTCGCCGAGGGGTTGCGTTCACTGATGCTCGGCGGTCGACGCCGGCCCCAGGAACAGAACGGGTTCTCGGGCGGGTTTGTGGCGGCGCGCCAAGCACACTGTTCTCCGTACCGACCGTGTGCGCCAAGCCTGACGGCACGCTCACCAGACCGGATTGTCCCCGGATCCCGACCGGTCCACCCAGCACTGGGCGCAGATCGGTCCCGGTGAACCACCACACGCACTCGGCGGCTGAGCGCACCCGGGGTGCTGAGGTCCTTCTGCTGCCTTCCCGCTTCCTCCGAAGGCTGGCCCTCAGTAACGAGTCAAGGCCCTCTACCGGGAACCTCGATTGGCCGCGACCGACGTGAGCACGCCTCCTGCGTGTCATCCTCAGTTCGCGTGTGAGCGTTGCTCCAGAGAAACGATCGCTAGCCGGGTGTCGCGTCGCATCCGCGCCTTTCGGCGAGGCGCCGGGCTTGTCCTGTGTGTATGTCGCTCACCCACTCCCAGCCAGGCTTGGCCGACGGGCCGATCCGTGGATCGTCGGGAGCACGGCCGTCTCGCAAAGCACGCAAGTAGGCGCGGTCCTGTTCGATCCGCGCGGGTACCTGGTCGGCCCTGCCTACGGACCCGTGCCCCGGAACGAGGACATCGACCTCGTCCGCCACGCCCTCCAGCAGGCTGAGCCCCGTGAGGTAATCCTCGACCGGGTCGTTGGTGCCGTTGAAGTCGTCGAGCATCGGAATGAAGACGTCAGACAGCATGTCGCCAGCCACGAGAACCCCCCGCTCCTCGATCAGGAGTGCCGCATGGCCCAGGGAGTGAGCAGGATGCTCGATGATCCGGGCCCGAGGGCCATCCCAGGGAATCTGCACAGTTCCGGTGGGCAGACCGGTGATCAGGCCGAACAGGTCAAGCGGCACCTCCTCGGCGATCTCCGGCGGTAGCGCCTCGGCGGCGCGGGCCTTCCAGTCCGCGCGGGACCGCAGATCCCGCATGACATCCGCGCAGCGCGCTGTGCCGTACCGGGGCACCTCGCCCAGTTCGGCGTGCCAGAGCACGTGATCCCAATCAGGGTGGGTCGCGAAACCTGCGACAACGCGCTGGCCGAATCGGCCAGGTCCTTTGCGAGGCAGCGCATTTCGCCGTCCGTGAGCCCCGGATCGATGATCAACACGCCGGCCCGGCCCTGCACAACAACGGCATTGTTCTGGAGCAACTTGCTGTGGTGGATCAGTACACCCTCCGCGACCTGTGTCAGCACGGGTGGTTCCTTCCGCTCGTGGTCTGCCGCCGCCTGTCGGGGCCGTACTCCGTGAAGACGGCCGTCTCGTGCCGAGCGACTCAGCTCACCAGTGCTCGTTGCAGGACGGCGCGGAGGTAGCCCGGATCAGCGGGGCCGTTGTCGAGCAGGATGGCAGTGCAGAGCCCGTCGGAGGCGGCGACCACGCCGGCGATGGCTGTCGGATCGTCGGTGAGGGTGGCGGCCAGCTCGGCGACGTTCTCCCGCCACCGACGCGCCACCGGACGCAGTGCGGGCCTGCGGGCGGCGAGGGTGGCGAGCTCACGTTCCGCCAACGCGCGTTCACGCCCCGCGCCGGCGGTTTCCGCGATGAGTTCGGCCAGGCCGGCGAGCTTGTCTCCGGGCGTGTCGATGATCTGGCGGATCCGGGCGGTATAGGCATCGGCGACGCTGGTCAGGGCGGCGACGAGGAGGTCGTCGAGGGTGGCGAAATAGTACGTGCTCAGGCTTGTGGTGATGCCGGCCTGCCTGGCGACGGTGCGATGGGTGACCCCCGCGGCGCCGTCGCGGGTGACCACCGCCAGGGTGGCTTCGATGATCTCGGCTCGGCGTCTGGCTCCACGGGCGAAACGCCCGTCGACGTGCTCGGCGCCGTCGTCGTCGGTCATGCCACCTCCTCCTCCCACCCACCCCCAGGGTAGTCGGACCATCGTTCAACCAATCGCCTCCGTCTCCTGCTCGTGCTGCTCGTGCCCGAGTCGCGGCAGGTGACGCAGCATGCGCAGGCACAGGACGGTGGCGGCGGTGATCGCTAGCCCGGCGACCAGGGAGGCGATGTTCACGCCCGTGGCGAAGGCCAGCTGCGCGTCGACCAGCGCGCCTGCCGGCAGGTCATCGGCGATGGCGACGGTCGCGCCGAGGCTGTCGGCGAGCGCGGCGGTCTCGCTCGCGGAGAGGGCCTCTGGCACGGTGACGTTGTCACGGTAGACGGCCGTGGTGAGGCTACCCAGGATCGCGACGCCGATGGCGATGCCGAGTTCCTGGACGGTCTCCGACAGTGAGGCCGCCGAGCCGGACTTCGACGCCGGGGCGGCGCCGACCACGATCTCGGTGCCCAGGGCGGCGATCGCGCCAAGACCGAGGTAGACGAAGGCGAACCCGGCCGCGACCGGCAACTCGTCATGCAGGCCGGCGGTGGCCAGCAGCCCGTAGCCGATCAACGAGACGCCCAGGGTGCCGCCCATCACGTAACCGGGACGGATGCGTCGAGCCAACATCGGCGCACCGACACCGGCGGCGAACATCGCCAGCGCCGGGGGCCCCATCCAGAGGCCCGCCACGAACGGAGTCAGCCCCTCCACCAGTTGCAGGTACTGGGTCACCAGGTACATGGTGCCGCCCACCCCGACGAGCCCGATGAGCAGCACGGTCAACGCGGCGCTGAACGCCCGGTTCCGGAACAGGGTGACATCGAGCAGTGGATCGGCCAGGCGGTGTTGCCGGCGCCAGAACGCCGCCCCGGCGATCAACCCCACCATCACGGCGATGACGACGCTCGCGTCGAATCGCTCGGCGGCGGCACGCTTGACCGCGTAGACGATCGGCAGGATCACCGCCAGCGACAACGCCACGCTGCTCAGGTCGAGCCGCCCCGCCCGCGGGTCGGCGTATTCGGGCAGCAGCACCCGACCCAGCGTCAGCACGACGACCGCGATCGGCACCGCCACGAGGAACGCCGCCCCCCACCAAAACCTGTCCACCAGCGCCCCGCCCAGGATCGGACCGGCAGCCATGCCCACGGCGAACATCGTGGCCCACACCCCGATCGCCACCGCCCGCTGCCGCGCGTCGGTGAACATGTTCGAGATCAGCGACAGCGTCGAGGGCATCAGCGTCGCACCCGCGATCCCCAACAGCGCCCGTGCCGCGATCAACAGTTCCGGATTCGGCGCGAAGGCGGCGAACACCGACACCGCCGCGAACGCGGTGACGCCGATCAGCAACAACCGGCGCCGCCCCAGCCGGTCCCCCAGCGTGCCCATGGTGACGAGGAATCCCGCCAGCAGGAAGCCGTAGGCGTCCATGATCCACAGCGTCTGCGTCGCCGAGGGCCCGAGGTCAGCCGCCATGGCCGGCAGCACCAGGTACAACACCGTCACATCCAGCCCCAGCAGCACCGTCGGCAACGCCAACAGCGCCATGCCCGCCCATGCTCGCGCAGCCGCCGGCGCGGTTACCTGCCCCGTCATCGATCCCCCTCACCCCTGCACACTCGGTAATTGGACCTTCGTACAAATAGTATTAACGTACAAGTAGTTGTGACGAGGGTCGCGGTAGGGGGCCCGAGCGGGAACCGCTGGGTCGGGAGTCGCTGCTGCCACTGCTGCTGTCGACACCCGCCTGGCTCACCGCTTGCCGCCGAGGGGCGGGTGTGGATGCGGGCGGCTGAAGCACCTGCGAGCCGGAGTCGTGCGACGTGCAGCCCGGGTGACCCGCGGCCCAGCAGATCACCGTCACCACACCCGCCCACCCCGACCGCCCCTTCGAAGGGTGGGGTCGGATTCATGAGGTGTAAATGCGGCGTGCCCGTCATGCGTGGGGAAGGTGTGGAGCAGGTACAGAAGGAGTTCGCCGAGTTTTACCGAGCCAGTAGGGACGGCTGCCTACGTGCGGTGCTCGCTGTCGTCGGCGGGGATGCTCATCTCGCGGAGGAGCTTGTAGCCGAGGGTTTCGCCAGGGCCTTCACGCGCTGGGGAGAGGTTTCGCGTCACCCGGCGCCGGCGGCGTGGGTGGTCCGGACTGCCCTTAACACGCGGGTGTCCTGGTGGCGCAAGCGCCGACGAGAGGTGCCGTTGACCGCGTACGACGACCGGTCGATTCCTGCCTCGGAGGGTGGCGTCGATGCGAGTCTGCTGGAGGCGGTACGGCTCCTGCCTCGCCGGCAGCGGGAGGTGCGACGCTGGGGTCCCGTGGGCACCCGGTCAGCCGTGTCCGGAGACAGGGCACCCACGGCAGGACGACCCGGCCGCCAAGCTGGGTAGCCCCACGAGCAACTTAGGACGCAATGTGCGCAGGGTCAACAGCTACGACACATAGCGTTGTAAGTTCGGCCTGAGGTGTGGTCTGCTTGCACCAGCCGCCAAGCTGGGAGCACCACCTATGTCTGAAGCTGCCTACCTACAGGTCGCCCGAGATATCCGCGAGCAGGTCAGCTCCGGCCAGTTGAAGCCGGGCGACAAGCTGCCCTCGTTCGCCGCCCTCTGCGAGCACTACGAAGTCAGCAACACCGTCATTCGCGCTGCCATGCTCCTGCTCAAGGCCGAGGGCCTGATCGACGGCCGGCAGGGCAAGGGCGTCTACGTCGCCAACCCGCTTCCCCGGTAAGCCGGGATCGCTCTCGAGGCGCGGACGCCTGGCTTACAAGTGCTGGGCGCCTCGTCCGGCCAGGTTCGTTCGTCTCCGGCCTCGGGCAACCGTCCGACACCGCTCGGGAGAGTCCGGCTCCGTCCGCGCCGGTTACTGTCATCGTTGCTGTCGGCAGCAGCACCCTGGCCCGTCAGTCAGGTGGTCGTGTCGACACTGCCGCCGTCATCGAACCATGACGGAGCGGTGTAGAGGTCGGCAACCTCGGCTGCCGGCACCTTTGCCACCACGATGCCAACGCGTCGTGGATTGTTCGGCGTCCGCCAGTCGATCACCATCTGATCCTGCTCATCAGCATCTGCCTCGACCAACACGTTGAAGATCAGCTGGCCGTCTTCTTCGCTGTACGCGTCAGCCGCCAGTTCCATGGTCCCGCCAGACCGCAGGGTCACGATCCACCGACTAGGGACTCCCGCAGCGAACTCCACGGCAGCAGACACTAGCTATATCCGGCGTACAGGTCGACTCGTCCGTCGCCCACCAGGTCAGCCGCTAGCACCTGGCGGCTGACCTGGTGTTTCTTCGGGTGCTGCTGGTCGTCCTCAGTCATCATTGGTCGGCCTTTGGCAGCCCAGCGACGGCCCAGACGGCCGGGAGACGGCTCAGGACGACCTCTCGTTTGTAAGTTCTAGGCGCTCCGTTCGGGACGGTCCGTGCACGTCTGCGGCCTCGGGCGGCTGTCCACGCTCGGCAGCCGGCCGCTGCCCTCGTTCTGGCCGGTTGCTGTCAGCTTTGCTGTCGGGGCTATCGATGTGCAGGGCTTGGGAGCCCCGCACCGGCGGGGCTCCCCGGACTCGGCCCGGCTCGAACGGGCTGCCACCCTCTCCATCTTGCGGGCGTGGTCATCCGGAGCCACCACGCATTGGGCGAGGACAGCCGGATTCAACCAGGCGACGTGCTCGGACGGCAACGCTTAACTCAGACGTTGAAGCGGAACTGCGAGCCGTGATTGGTTCCCAGCGGGAATAGGGCTCGACACCTGCTCACACGGCGTCGCAGGTTGCCAGGGCTGCTCACTGGTCGACAACGTTTGACAGTGTCTCGTGCCCCCTGTGTGCCCCAGACAGCCACGCGTCGACCAAGGGTGAGACCTGGCCGGATCAGCCCGGTGATGAGTTCCGCCGGGCTGCTGCGCTGCGAGGCGATCGCATGGGCCGACGAAGACTGGCCGGGGTGGGTCCGTGTGCGCCTGGTCGACGCCGACGGACGAACGTGGTTCTTCGTCGACAAGGTCCCGATCTTCTTCGTGGATGACGACATCCCTCCTGGCGCTTCTCTCCCCCGGCCGGCGTTCGTGAGGTGCTATGTCGTCAGTCAGCAGGAGGATCAGAGCCTGATCGTTACAGTGCCGGACCACGTAGAAGCTGAGGACGGAACCACCCAATTCCGGGTCCGACCCAGCCAACTAGCGCGGCGAGCGTGACCTCATCAACTTGAACTGTCAGCTGTCTGGCTTCGGTCCAGCATCGTTCTGTGTGTCATACTTCCCGACATGGCTTCACGTCGAAGGGACCGTGCCGCGTAGGCGGCCTGTGGCGTTACGCGCCGCTAAACCCAGTCGTCGGCAGGTGCACGAGTCCCGTGCGCACCTTCAGGGGATTTCTGGCAAGGTCGTCGCCGACATTGTTCGGCTGGAGCGCCAAAACAACCGGTTGCGCCCGGGTGATATCGGCCGTGCCCTTCGGGGTTGGACCGGTATAGCGCGAGGTCCGGCCCGTCAACTGCTGGATGATTTTGGCGGCTGCCCCTGCGGCTGCACCTCGGACTATCGGGAAGTGTTGGACATTGCTCTGCGGTCGCTACCTAGGCGAGCGGCGCGGGAGCTGCGCCGCGTCATCAGTGAGGCTGATGATCTATTCCTCAGTCGAACCCTGGCTAATCCCTGGGCCGATCCCCGCGCCCCTTGGTGGGAGCAGCGGCTGTGAACGCCCAAGATGGCCGCCTCTCCGGGTCGCAGCCTCTGCGCGCATACTGCTTGAGCAAGTGCTCCCCTCAAGCCATCCCGTCTGCCATCGACCCGCCCTCCTGGAAAGCGGGCCGCCGCCCGGCCCGCCACGTCAAGCGGACCTTGACACAGGTTCGGACGCTGGCGGGCCGGGCGGTGTTCTGCTCGGCTTGCCCGGGTCGATGGCAGGCGGGATGGCCTCCCGCAACCACCCACGGACCGTGACCCGCCGACGCAGCCCCGGCCATCCTTGAGCCGGAGCGCCCCCGCCGGAGGCGCCCTAACCGCAACCCCGCGACCGCCGCCAGCTCGCCGACGCGGCCGGCGTGCGCTCCCCTACGCCGCGCGGGCTGCTGGCCGCGCGGCCCGGCCGGCTGCCGGCCCACCCTGCCACGGTCAACGCTGCTGTCGTTCGGCGGAGGCCCTCCGGGCTTCCCGCTGTCCGCGCCAGCCGCCGGGCATCAGGCGTGACGGCCGCAGAGTGCCAGCGGCAGCGACCGGCGCGCGCCCAGGCGGCGTGTGCGGCCCGTCAAGGGCCGCCTTGATAGACGTAAGGAAAGTCCTCCCACATCAGCCGGCAGCCGGCCTACCTGCCCGATTTCACGTGTGGCGATGGCCGTCGGAGGCGAATGGGATCAGTCTGGCTGCTACGTCCTCGAAGTCGCCGAAGCCACTGACGGTTTGCAGCAGGCCATGCGTCTGGTAGTAGGCGCGCAACGGCTCGATCTGCTCCTGGTGGTTCTCCTGTGAATGCATGTACATAAGCAGGAGTTCCTGACGTCGCTCGGCTAGCTGGGGTTCCAGTTCTATCCGTCGTTCTACCCGGCGGTGAACGGCGAGGCGGAGTTGGTCCTCAGCCAGGACGAGTTCGATCACTGTGTCGGGGACATGGCCGCTCTGCGTCAGCAACTCAGCCTGACGGATATGGCGAGGGAAGTTGTACAGCACCCAGCCACGGTCGACGTTGGCTAGGGCGTCAGCGACGGCTCTGATCATCAGCTCATCCGGGACAAGATGACCGGCCTGCATATACCCGTTCGCCTCTTCACCCAGCGGAGTCTGCTGCTGCACGTGCTCGCGGAAGACGTTGCCTGCGCTGATGACCTGTAAGCCGCTGGTGTCTGCCAGAGCCGAGGCAGCGGACGCCAGGTCGACTACCGGCCCGGCGATGAGGGCCACGTTGGGCATGTGCACTCCCATGTTGGGGACGCCGAAGAGCCAAGCTAGCAGCACAGGTGGCACATCACGTGAGATGTGGACGTGGAGCATCAGCCCGGATGCGGCAGGTCGGAAGCCGCCCCTCGATGCCGGTGGCCGAGTCACGGCGGGTTGACGTGTCGGTACCCGGTGCTACTCTGGCGCTCGTCGAGCACGTCCAGCGCGGCCCTCTTGCCGGATCGCTGGACTCAACGTTGGAGATGCCGAGCGGCCTTCCTGCCGCTGATGCGGGCCACGTCCCGCCGGCTTCCAATCACCGTCCCAGAATCCGCTGAGCGGCCCAGTACGGCCTTCCCTGCCGTCCACGATGGCCGGATTCGCCTATCTCCACGGGCGGGGGGCAGCCTGCGGGTTAGCCGGCATTCCAGGCTCCCCACCCTGCCAGCCTCACTCGTCAGATCCACGATCGCGAAAGGACACGACCCATCGGCGGAACGTGGCACCACCAAGGGCGTCCCCGCCTCGGTCGGTCGGCATCCGGTCGTCTTCGCCACCTTCACCGCGCCGTCCTTCGGCCCGGTCCACCACGGGCACGTCCCCCGCCACACCTGCCGCAACCGGCAGCGCTGCGACTGCCGTCCGGCTCCCTGCCGTGCTCGGAGCAGCGCCGGCACCTGCCGGCACGGGCAGCCGACGGCGTGCTTCGCCCGTCACGAGGCCGACGATCCGCGGCTCGGGCAGCCGTTGTGCCTGGACTGCTACGACCACGACCACCAGGTCGTCTGGAACTACTTCGCCGGAGAGTTGCGGCGGCGCACCAAGCAGGCCATAGAACGGCACCTCGCCGCGCTGTGCCGCCGACACGGCATCCCCTTCGTCGAGGTCATCACCGGCTCCGGCAAGGTGCGCCGGCTGCCGCCGGTCCGGGTGTCACACGGGAAGGTCGCCGAGATGCAGCGGCGGGCTGCTGTGCACTTCCACGTGCTGCTGCGCCTCGACGGCGTCGACTCCGACGACCCGGACGCGCTCGTGCCGCCGCCGGCCGGCATCACCGTCGACGACCTGGACGAAGCCGTCCACGCCGCCGCTCGCCAGATCACCGTCACCACGCCCGCC
>NZ_JBPQTP010000109.1:0-22596 GCF_051386395.1 Micromonospora sp. URMC 106 | reverse complement strand
GGGCCGGTGAGGGTGTTGGCGGCGATGTCCGGTGGGGTCGACTCCGCCGTGGCGGCGGCGCGGCGCGCGCGGTCGACGGTGGCCGGGAGCGCGGCGACGAGGGCGTCGACGTCGGCGGAGGTGCTGGTGTGCCCGAGGGTGAAGCGCAGCGACGAGCGGGCCCGGTCGTCGTCGGCGCCCATGGCCAGCAGCACGTGCGAGGGCTGGGCCACCCCTGCGGAGCAGGCCGAACCGGTCGAGCAGGCGATGCCCTGGGCGTCCAGCAGGAGCAGCAGGGCGTCGCCCTCGCAGCCGGGGAAGGAGAAGTGCGCGTTGCCGGGCAGCCGGTCGGTCGGGTCGCCGTTGAAGACCACCTCGGGCACCGCGCGCCGGACCCGCTCGACCAGGTCGTCGCGGAGCGCGGCGATGCGGGCCGCGTACTCCTGCTGGCCCTTGACCGCCGCCTCCACGGCGACGGCGAAGGCGACGACGCCGGCGGTGTCGAGGGTGCCGGAGCGCACGTCGCGCTCCTGGCCGCCGCCGTGCAGCAGCGGGGTGGCGGGCACGTCGCGGGCGAGCACCAGCGCGCCCACGCCGGTCGGCCCGCCGAGCTTGTGCCCGGTCACCGTCAGCGCGGCGACCCCGCTCGCGGCGAAGTCGACCGGCACCTGCCCGACCGCCTGGATCGCGTCGGTGTGGAACGGCACCCCGTGCTCGGCGGCGACGGCGGCCAACTCGGCGACCGGCTGCACGGTGCCCACCTCGTTGTTGGCCCACATCGCGGTCACCACCGCGACCCGGTCGCCGTGCGCGGCCAGCTCGGCGCGCAGCTCGTCGGGGCTGAGCCGGCCGGCGGCGTCGACGGAGAGCCAGCCCACCCCCGCCCCCTCGTGATCGGCCAGCCAGTCCACCGCGTCGAGCACGGCGTGGTGCTCGACGGCGCTGGAGACCACCCGCGCCCGCCGGGCGTCGGCCTCCCGGCGGGCCCAGAAGATGCCCTTGACCGCGAGGTTGTCGCTCTCGGTCCCGCCGCCGGTGAAGACGACCTCGGAGGGCCGGGCGCCCAGCGCGGCGGCGACCCGCTCCCGCGACTCCTCCACCCGCCGGCGGGCACGGCGACCCGACGCGTGCAGCGAGGACGCGTTGCCCACCTCGCGGGCGGTGGCGACGTACGCCTCCAGTGCCTCGTCGAGCATCGGAGTCGTCGCCGCGTGATCCAGGTATGCCATCACGGTTCAGCCTATCGACCGTCCCCGGACGGGGCGGAGGCCGGAGTACGCCGGCCAACCCCGAGGACGGCAGCGCCGCCTTCCCGCCCGCCCTGCCGACCCGCCGGAAACGCCCGCTCCCCCGCTGGAGGCGTACGGCTCGACGCCGCCGGACGCCAACGGCGAGGCCCGGGTGTTCGACGACGGCAGGCTGCACCTGCACGTGACGAATCTCCCGGACGTCGTGGGGTACTACGAGGTCTGGCTCATCAACCCGCGCAACATGGAGATGTTCTCGGTCGGTGTGCTCGGCGACGAGCAGGACGAGCTGCTGCCGTTGCCACCGAACGTCGACCTTCAGGCATACTCAGTTGTCGACGTCTCCGCCGAGGCGTACGACAACAACACCGCCCGCTCCGGCACGAGCCTGCTGAGGGGCACCCTGACGGGCTGATCGGCGGGCCGGCTCAGCTCCCCGGCCCGCCGATCAGCTCCCCACGCGACCGCTCCGGCCGCCCGGCGCGGACGCGGCGGGGGCCGGAAACCCGCGAGACGCGACGAGGGCCGGGAACCGTCGCGCGGTTCCCGGCCCTCGTTCGGCCGAGCGTCAGCTCACTTGCGCTTGCGGATCTCCTCCGCGGCCTGCGGGACGACCTTGAACAGGTCGCCCACCACGCCGAAGTCGGCCAGCTCGAAGATCGGCGCCTCGCCGTCCTTGTTGACCGCGACGATGGTCTTCGAGGTCTGCATGCCGGCCCGGTGCTGGATGGCACCGGAGATGCCGAGCGCGACGTAGAGCTGCGGGGAGACGGTCTTGCCGGTCTGGCCCACCTGGAACTGGTGCGGGTAGAAGCCGGAGTCGACCGCCGCGCGGGACGCGCCGACGGCGCCGCCGAGCAGGTCGGCCAGCTCCTCGACCAGCTTGAAGTTGTCGGCGTTGCCGACGCCGCGACCGCCGGAGACGACCACGCCCGCCTCGGTCAGCTCGGGGCGCGAGCCCTTCTGCTCGGCGACCCGGTCGACGACCTTGGCCAGCTTGTCGGTGTCCGTGACCGCGACGGTGAGCTGCTCGACGGCCGGGGTGGCCGCCGCCGGGGTCGGGTTGACCGAGTTCGGCCGGACGGTGACCAGCGGCAGGCCGCGGGTGACCTTGGACTTGACGATGGTGGAGCCGGCGAAGGCCACCTGGGTGGCGGTGCCGTCGGCCGCCAGGTCGACCACGTCGGTCAGGATGCCGTTGTCCAGCTTGACGGCCAGGCGGGCGGCGATCTCCTTGCCCTCCTGCGACGAGGCGAGCAGCACGGCGGCCGGCTGCACCCGCTTGACCAGCTCGGCCACGACGGTGGCCTTGGGCGCCACCAGGTAGCCGTCGATCTCGTCACCCTCGGCGGCGTAGATCTTCTCCGCGCCGTACTCGCCCAGCTTGGCGCTCAGCGCGTCCGCCGCGCCGGCGCCGCCGAGCACGACCGCGCTCGCGGTGCCCAGTTCGCGGGCGAGGGTGAGCATCTCCAGGGTGACCTTCTTGACGCCGAATTCCCGGGTGGCTTCGACGACGACGAGAACCTCAGACATGTCCAGACCCCTCACACGAACTTCTCGGTGGCGAGGAACTCGACCAGCTTGACGCCGCCGTCGCCCTCGTCGGTGATCTTCGCGCCGCCGGAGCGCGGCGGGCGCTTGGTGTGCTCGAGCACGGCGCTCGTCGCGCCCTCGAAGCCCACCTCGGCCGGGGCGACGCCGAGGTCACCCAGGGAGAGCGTCTGCACCGGCTTCTTCTTCGCGGCCATGATGCCCTTGAAGGACGGGTAGCGCGGCTCGTTGATGGTGTCCCAGACGGAGACGACGGCGGGCGTGGCGGCGGTGACCACCTCGTAGCCCTCCTCGGTCTGCCGCTCGACGGTCAGGGTCGAGCCGTCGACGGTGAGCTTGCGGGCGCCGGTCAGCGCCGCGACGCCCAGCCGCTCGGCGATCATGTGCGGCATCACCTGCACCCGGCCGTCGGTCGACTCGGCGCCGCAGAGCACCAGGTCGGCGTTCAGCTGGCCGAGCGCGGCGGCGAGCACCTTCGAGGTGGCCACGGCGCAGGACCCGTGCAGGGCCTCGTCCACGACGTGCACGGCCTTGTCCGGGCCCATGGAGAGCGCCTTGCGGATCGACTCGGTCGCCCGGTCCGGACCCATGGTCAGGACGGTGACCTCGCCCCCGTGGGCCTCCTTGATCTTCAACGCCTCCTCGATGGCGTACTCGTCCATCTCGTTGATGACGTTGTTCGCCGAACCGCGGTCGACGGTGTTGTCGTCAGTGCGCAGGTTGCGGTCCGCGCCCGAATCGGGCACCTGCTTGACGAGTACGACGATGTTCATCGCGCTTCGACGACCCTCCTGTTGGTGTTGCGATCGCTCGCCCGGTCTGGGGCGCAGCCTCCCGCGTGACTTAACGATCGGTCAACCGCGGGCCGCTGTGCAGTTGCCCACGGGCGCAATGTTACCTGCCAGTAGCATGAACCTCCGGCGACCTCAGGGTGACACAGGTCACCGGCGGGCCGGCCGGGCGGTAATCTGACAAATCAGGAGGTGTCGCAAAATGCCAGATTCTGCCGCCGTCGCGCCACACGATTCGCCGCGGCGCCCCTGCCGCAGAGCGCGACCGGAGGCGTACCGGTGCGCCTGCGGCCGCCTCCGTGACCGGTGCGTCCGAGCCGCCGTCCGGGCGCTCTGGTCGCCGGCCCGGCGCACCCCCACGACGGCGGACCGGCTCAGGCCGGCTGAGCCAACGCGGCCCTGATCCGCTCAATCGCCGCCGCCTCGGCCGGCACCACCCCGCGGTGCGCCCCGGCCACCCGCTCGGCGGCGGAGAGCACCACGTCGCGGTAGGTCGCCACGTCCCGGGGCGACTTCTCGCGCAGGATCTCGACGGAGCGGCCGAGCGCCGGCAGCACCACCGCCTCGATCTCCGGCGCCGAGGCCCGCGGCAGCTTCGGCAGCGGCCCGCTGGTCAGCGCCTCCTTCACCACCCCGCTCGAGTCGGCCATCGCCCCGGAGGCGGCGAAGCTCTCCCGGAACAGGGCCACCATTCCCGGGTCGGCGTTGGCCACCAGGAAGACCGCCCCGAACGCGCCCGTCTTCAGGGTCAGCCGCTCCTCGGCCGTCAACCGCTGCTCCATGATCACGGAGTGTAGACGTACGGGGTGGTGGTCGTGACCGGGACGAGCCCGAGCCGCTGGAGGATCGGCCGGCTGTCGTCGGAGGCGTCCACCTGCAACAGCGTCCGGTCGCGCTGCGCGGCGAGCCGGGCCCGGTAGGTCACCAGCGCCCGGTAGATGCCCCGGCGGCGCCACGGGGCGAGCGTCGAGCCGCCCCACAGCGTGGCGAACCCGGTCCCCGGGACGTAGCGCACCCAGCCCGCGCTCACCACCTCGTCGCCCGCCTCGGCCACCACCACCGTGATCGACTGCGGGTCGGCCGCGATCTCCTTCTCCAGCCCGGCGGCCAGGTGGCTCCGGTCGGCATTCCAGACCGCCTCCTCCATCGCCACGATCCGGTCCAGGTCCGCGCGGGAGGTCACCTCGCGCAGGCGTACGCCCTCCGGGACGACCGGGAGCGCGGCCGCGAGCGGCGTCACCGGGCCGATCACGACGGTCTCCCGCTCCTCCGGCACGAACCCGGCGGCGCGCAGCCGCTCCGGCAGGTCCGCCGGCTCGTCGTGGCCGTGCAGCTTCCACTCCACCGACTCGCCGCGGGCGCGGAAGAAGTCCACCTGGCGGGCGATCAGCGCGTCCAGTGCCGCGCCGGTAAGCCCTTCGAGGTGGCGGTAGGTGAGGAAGCCGCCGTGGTCGAGGCCGAGGATGCGCACCAGCGGGCCGTCGCGGTCCACCGTCACCCCGGCCGGCAGCGGGTCGGGCACCCGCGCCCGCAACTGGTTGTCGTACGTCGTCCGCAGCGTCGTCGCGTCAAGATCCGTCACCGCTCCAGGCTACGACCGGCCGGAAGCGGATAATCGGCCCGTGTGGCAGGCGATCAGGCGATGGTTCGACCCGCGCGAGCTGCGCTCGGTCGGCAGCACCCCCGACTACCGCTTCTCGCTGGCCAACGAGCGCACCTTCCTGGCCTGGCTGCGTACCGGGTTGGCGCTGGTGGGGGGTGGGCTCGCCGCCGCCCAGTTCCTGCCGCCGCTGCCGCTGGCCCACCTGCGCGAGGTGATCGCCATCGCGCTGCTGCTGCTCGGCGGGACGGTGGCGGTCCGGGCGGTCGACCACTGGGCGCGTACGGAGCGGGCCATCCGCCTCGGCGAGGAGCTGCCCGCCTCCCGCTTCCCGGCGGTGCTCGCCCTCGCCGTCGGCCTCGGCGCGCTGTTGCTGGTGGCGGCGGTGCTGGCGCGGGCGATCGGCGACGGGTGAGCGCCGGCGCGCGGCGGACGCCGCGGGACCGCCCGGCGCGCGACCCCGGGCTGCAACCCGAGCGGACCCGGCTGGCCTGGCGGCGCACGGCGCTGGCGCTCACCGTGGTCATGGTGCTGACCGTGCGGCTGGCGCTCACCACCGCCCCCGCCGGCGGGGCGCTCGGCGCGCTGGTCGCCGGGGTCGCCGTGCTCGGCTGGGGCGCGGCGGTGGCGCTCTGCTGGCGGCGGGCCACCGGGGCCGGTCCCGCCCCGGTGCACGGGCGGGCGCTGCCCCTGGTCGCGCTCGCCACCGCCGGCTTCGCGCTGCTCGGCGCGGTCCTGGCGGCGCGCGGGCTGGGTTGACGGGACCGGGTGCGCCATCATTGACGCATGGCCCGGCTGTATGTCCTCCTCTTCCTGGCGCAGATCGTCCTCGCCGTCTGCGCGCTGATCAGCTGCCTCTCCGCCGAGGAGGGCGAGATCAAGGCCCTGCCCCGGATCGCCTGGGTGCTGATCATCCTGTTCTTCCCGCTGCTCGGCTCCGTCGCCTGGTTCGCCGCGGGACGCGAGCGCACCCCGGGCCGGCCCCGCGGCGGGGCGCCGAGGGGCCGGATCCTGCCGACCGGCGAGCGGCCCCGCCCGGTCGCCCCGGACGACGACCCCGAGTTCCTCAAGTCGCTCGGCGAGCGCTCTCGGCGGGAGGACCAGGAACTGTTCCGCCGCTGGGAGGACGACCTGCGCCGGCGCGAGGACGAGCTGCGCCGGCGCGAGGGCGAGCCGCCACGCGAGGAGGACCGCCCGGAGGTGTAGCCGACGGCCTGCCGTCGGTCACACGCGACGCCTCAGCCCGCGCACGGCGAGCGGGGCGAAGATCGCCGCGAGGAGGGCCGCCCAGAGCAGCGACCGCAGCACCGGCGCGGCGACCGGACCGCCGACCAGCAGGCCGCGCAGCGCGTCGGCCAGGATGGTGACCGGGTTGACCTCGACCCAGGCCTGGAGCCAGCCGGGCATGGTCTCGGTCGGCACGAACGCGTTGCTGGTGAAGGTGAGCGGGAAGATCACCATGAAGCCGAAGATCTGCACCTTCTCCGGCTCGTTGACGAGCACGCCGACCAGCACCGAGATCCACGACGCGGCCAGCGAGAACGCGAGCAGCAGGGCGAACGCCCCGAGCAGGCCGAGCGGGCCGTTGCCCAGCCGGAAGCCGAGGATCATGCCGACCCCGACGAGCAGCGACACGGACCACGCCTGCTTGACGGTGTCGGCGAGGATCCGCCCGGCCAGCGGCGCCCAGCGGGCGATGGGCAGCGACCGCAGGCGGTCGAAGACGCCCTTGGTGAGGTCGTTGTTCAGCCCGAAGCCGGTGGTCATGGTGGCGAAGAAGGCGTTCTGCACGATGATGCCCGGCAGCGCGAAGGTCAGGTAGTCCCCCGGCGAGCCGGCGATCGCCCCGCCGAACACGTACGTGAAGAGCAGCACGAACATCACCGGCTGGATGCTCAGGTCGAGCAGCTCCATCGGGTTGTGCTTGATCTGCACCAGGCTGCGCCAGGCCAGGGTGGCGGTGTGGCGCAGCCCGGCGGCGGGGCCGAGCCGGCGGGCCGGCGCGACCGGCGCGGTCAGGGTGGCGGCGGTCATGCCGGAGTCCTCTCCAGGTCGGCCCCGGTCGGGGCGTCGGCGTCGGCGCGGTGCCCGGTCAGCTGGAGGAAGACCTCGTCGAGGCTGGAGCCGCGCAGGGCCAGTTCGGCCACCGCGACGTGGGCGGCGTCGAGGCGGCTCACCACGGCGGGCAGCACGCCCGGATCGCTGACCGGCACGGTGACGGTGGTCTGGGTCACCTCCGGGGTGGCGTGGGCCGCCTCGCCGGCGATGGCCACCACGGTGGCCAGGTCGGCCGCGTCCGCCGGCCGGACGGCGAGGGCCTGCCCGCCGGTCCTGGCCTTCAGCTCCTCGGGTGTGCCCTGCGCGATGACCCGGCCGTGGTCGACGACGGCGATCTCGCCGGCGAGCTGGTCGGCCTCCTCCAGGTACTGCGTGGTGAGCAGCACGGTCACCCCGTCGGAGACGAGGCCGCGCACGATGTCCCAGAGCTCGTTGCGGCTGCGCGGGTCGAGGCCGGTGGTCGGCTCGTCGAGGAAGAGCACCTGCGGACGGCCGACCAGGCTGGCGGCGAGGTCGAGCCGACGGCGCATGCCGCCGGAGTAGGTCTTGGCGGGCCGGTCGGCGGCGTCGGTGAGGTGGAAGTCGGCGAGCAGTTGCCGGGCGCGCGCCTTGGCGTCGGCCCGGGTCGACCCGAGCAGCCGGCCGATGAGCAGCAGGTTCTCCGCGCCGGTGAGCGTCTCGTCGACCGAGGCGTACTGGCCGGTCAGCCCGATCAGTTGCCGCACCCGGTGGGCGTCGCGCACGACGTCGAAGCCGCCGATCGTGGCGTGCCCCTCGTCGGGGCGCAGCAGGGTAGCGAGCACCCGGACGGTGGTGGTCTTGCCGGCCCCGTTCGGCCCGAGCAGGCCGAAGACCGTGCCGGCGGGGACCGCCAGGTCAACTCCGGCGAGGGCGGTGGTGTCGCCGAAGCGGCGCACCAGCCCCTCGGCGCGGATCGCGTGATCCATCGCAACTCCTGTCGTTTCGCCCGTCGAGCGCCAGGACCGGCGATCCTGACATTTCGCCGGGCCCGGCGCTGACGTTACGACGACAGGAGCGGACGTTCCGCTGATTTAGCTACTGGTGAAACGCGTCCCGCGGCGGTCGGCGGCTCAGGCCAGGTTCGACGAGCGGGGGTACGCGTCGGCCGGGTCGGTGAGCACGTTGACCAGGTACGGCACGCCGGCGTCGAAGGCGCGCCGCAGGGCCGGCCCGAGGTCGCCGGCCTTCGCGACCGTCTCGCCGGCGCCGCCGAGGGCGCTCACCACCTGGTCGTAGCGGAGTTCCGGCTGGAGGTCGGCGGCGACGTCGTAGCCGTACATGGCGCGCATGGGGTGCTTCTCCAGGCCCCAGATGCCGTTGTTGCCCACCACGATCACCACCGGCAGCTTCTGCCGGGCGAGGGACTCCACGTCCATCAGCGAGAAGCCGGCCGCGCCGTCGCCCATCAGCACGCAGATCTGCCGGTCGGGGTGGCTGACCCGGGCGCCCATCGCGTAGCCCATGCCGGTGCCGAGGCAGCCGTACGGGCCCGGGTCGAGCCAGGTGCCGGGCTGGGCCGGCTCCAGGAACTTGCCGGCGTACGAGACGAAGTCGCCACCGTCGCCGATGGTGATGGCGTCGCGAGCCAGCACCTTGCGCAGCTCGCCGTAGACCCGCGCGGGCCGGATGGGGTCGGTCTCGGCGGCCATCTCCTCGGCGTCGCGCGCCTTCGCGGCGTCCTCGGCGCTGCGCAGCTCGGCGATCCAGCCGGCGTGGTCGGCCCGGTCGCCGGGGTGGTCGGCCAGCGCGGTGAGGATCAGCCGGAGGTCGCCGGCGGGGGCGGCGGCCGGCTGGACGTGCCCGGCGCGCTGGCTGGGCGCGTCGACGACGTGCACCACCTGGGCGTCGCCGAAGTCGCCGAAACCGAGCCGGAAGTCCAGCGGGGTGCCGATCACCACGACCATGTCGGCGCCCTTCAGCGCCACCCGGCGCGCCTTGGCGAAGGCGAGCGGGTGCTCCGGCGGCAGCGCGCCCCGGCCCATGCCGTTGGTGAAGACCGGCACCTGCAGCGCCTCGGCGGCCGCCCGCAGGGCGTCGACCGCGTCCCCGGCGTAGACGTCGGAGCCGGCGATGATCACCGGGCGGCTCGCGGCGGCGACCAGGGTGGCCGCCTTCGCCACCTCGTCCGGGTCGGGCTCGACCGGCGCGATCCCCGGCAGGGCCGGCAGTTCGGCGTCGGCGACCGAGAAGACCGCCTCCAGGGGGAAGTCGAGGAAGACCGGCCCCCGGTGCGGGGTGAGCGCGGCGGTCAGCGCCGCGGTCACCCCGCGCGGGATGTCGTCGGGGCTGAACACCGTCTCGGCGTGCTTGGTGACCGGGGCGACCAGGGGGAGGTGGTCCATCTCCTGGAGGCTGCCCGAGCCCCAGCGGAACTGCGGGGCCCGCCCGCCGAGCACCAGCACCGGTGAGGCGTTGAAGTAGGCGCTGGTCAGCCCGGAGATGCCGTTGGTGACGCCGGGGCCGGCGGTGAGCACGGCGAGGCCGGGACGGCGCTGGAGCTTCGCCACCGCCTCGGCGGCGAAGACCGCGGACTGCTCGTGCCGGACGTCGTAGATGGGGAAGTCGGTCTTGTGCGCGGCGTCGTAGAGCGGGAAGACGTGCCCGCCGGAGAGGGTGAACATCTCCCGCACCCCGTACGCGCGCAGCGCCGCGAGCGCGAGCTCCCCGCCGTGACCTTCGATCCGCTCCGTCATCACCGCTGTCCCTTCGTCCGCATGACCGGAGTCACACGCTACTCACCGGTAGGCGGAATGTGAACCGTCCTCGGCTCGGCGTGCGGGCCGGCGGGTGCGCCCCGACGGCCCGCGCCGCCGGTCAGCGGCCGGTGAAGTCGGGCTTGCGCTTCGCCACGAACGCCGCCATGCCCTCGCGCCGGTCGTCGGTGGCGAAGAGCGCCGCGAAGAGCTGGCTCTCCCACGCGAGGCCGGAGTTCAGGTCCATGTCGAGGCCGCCGTCGACCGCGAGCTTCGCGGCGCGCAGGGCCTGCACCGGGCCGGTGAGGTACGGGCGGACCAGCTCGACCGCGGTGTCGTAGACCTCGGCGGCCGGGGCGACCCGGTCGGCCAACCCGATCCGCAGCGCCTCCTGGGCGTCCACCATCCGGCCGGACATGATCAGGTCCTTGGCGCGGGCCGGGCCGACCAGGCGGGCCAGCCGCTGGGTGCCGCCCGCGCCCGGGATGATGCCGAGCTTGATCTCCGGCTGGCCGAGCTTCGCGTCCTCGGCCACCACCCGCCAGTCGCAGGCCAGCGCCAGCTCACAGCCGCCGCCGAGGGCGTAACCGGTGATCGCGGCGACGACCGGCTTGGGGATCCGGGCGATCGCGCCGAGCGCGCTGGACAGGTCGGCGGCCCGGTCGGCCATGTCCACGTAGGACATGTCGGCCATCTCCTTGATGTCCGCGCCGGCGGCGAAGACCTTCTCCCCGCCGTACACGATGACGGCGCGGACACCCGGGTCGGCGGTGGCCGCCGCGGCCGCGGCGCGCAACTCCTCCTGCACCTGGGTGTTCAGCGCGTTCATCGGCGGCCGCTCCAGCCGGATGGTGCCGATGCCGTCCTTGGTCTCCAGCCGCACGAACTCGCCCACGCTGACCCTCACTTCCTCGTCGAAGTCGCGAGCCAACCTTACGGCCCACCTCGTTGGGGTAAGTAGTGTGGTCTCAGGCCCGCCACCGGGAGTGCTGCCATGATCACTTACTACGACGACAGGTCGGTGCAGATCACGTCCACCGCCGTGCGCGTGGACGGCCGCACGTTCCGGCTGGCCGACATCAGCATGGTCTGGCACCAGCGCGGCAGCCGGTCCTGGCGGGTGCTCGCCGGCCGGGGCGCGATCGGCGCGGCGCTGGCCGGCCCCCTGGTGGCCGCCGCGCTCGGCATCGCCCTGGCGCTCCGGCTGGACCGCTCCCTCACCGTCACGGTCGCGATCGTCGGCACCTCGGTGCTGGTCGGGCTCGCCGTCGGGCCGGTCGCCGACTTCCTCTTCGAGCACCTCGACCGCTCCTACGCGCGGGGCAGCCGGCAACTGGAGATCTGGGCCCGCTGGCGCGGCCAACCGGTGCGGCTGCTGAGCACCGGCGACGCGCTGCGCTTCGGTCAGATCTACCGCGCGGTGCAGCGGGCCGTCGAGGCCGGCCAGCCGGCGACGCCCCGCCGGTACTAGAACTCGATCGGCTCGTCCGGCAGCATGCCGAGACCGCGCAGCAGCCCGTAGAGGTCCTGCTCGCCCCAGAACCGCACGATCCGGCCCTCCGCCAGCCCCGCCGAGGCGACGGCCTGCTCGACGAGGTGCCGCCCCCGCACCCCGACGCCGGAGCCGTGGGTCCGCACGTCCTCGTCGACCACCGCGCGCAGCTCCGCCAAGTCCTTGGTGACGAACGTTCGCAGGTAGCGCCGGACCACCTCGACGTTGCGCTCCTGCTCCGTCATGACCGGTCACGGTACCCACCCCGTGCCGCACCGCCCCGCACCGCCGGCCACTCGGGGAAGCAGCAACCCCGCCGCACGCGCCCTGTCGAGCTGATGTCGCAAACGACTCAACCGGCGAGACCGGGGCCGGAAACCGGCGATGTCGTAAACGATTCAGCTCGACAGCGGCCGACCGGTCACCAATGGCCGGCGGACGGGCGCGACCCGGCGGCAACCGCCCGCCAGCGGTTAGGCTTAGTGATGACCCTCTATTACCGGGACGACGCGGTGCAGGTGACCTCGGAGTCGATCCGGGTGGGAGGCCACGCCGTCGCGATCGCCGACGTGACGTACGTCTGGCACGCGCAGGGGCCGAAGACGCTGGCGGTCCGCGGACGGGTGCTGGGCCGCGGCGTCCTGGTCCTGCTCCTCTCGCTGCCCCCGCTGGTCGCGGTGGTCTGCGTGCTCTCGCTGGCCTGGTCGGCGCAGGACCGGGGCGAGTGGCAGCTGGCGCTGGTCATCCTCGCGGCATGCGCGGTCGGCGCGCTGGCCCTGACCCCGTTCCTGGAGATCCCGCTCGGCTGGCTCGACCGCTCCTACGAGCGCGGCAGCAAGGTGCACGAGCTCTGGGTCCAGCACCACGGCCGGGAGGTGCTGCTGCTGCGCACGCCGGACGCGCTGCGGTTCGGGCAGATCTACCGGGCGGTCCAGCGGGCGGTCGAACGGCACACGGATCCCTGAGCCCGGGTCGGCACGCCGCCGGCCCACGCTCGGCACGCCGCCGGCCCACGCTCGGCACGCCGCCGGTGTCGCCACCCGTCCCGTCCGGCGGTCCGGGCGCGGGGGACGCACACTTGGTGCCATGGTGATTCCCCTCCCCCGGCCCGCCGCGGTCGTCGGTCTGACCCGCACCGCCCTCGACCAGGCCCTCGGCTCGGCAGCCTCGTTCGCCGCGGTGCCGGCCCGCGCGTTCGCCGTGCTCGACTCGGTGGAGGCGCTGCTGCGCCGGGTCGAGGGCGTGGTGGACCGGATCGACGGCGTCGTGGACCGGGCCGAGCAGACACTCGACCGCACCGACCGGGTGCTCACCGACGCCGAGGCCGCGGTGCGGGAGGTGGGCGTGATCAGCGCCGCAGCGACCACCGCGATCGAGACCGCCACCGAGGTGGCCGCCGCCGCGGCCGTCGTGGTCGGGGAGGCGGAGAAGGTGTCCCGCACCGCCGGTGCCGTGGTCGCCGAGGCCGAGGCGGTGGCCGGCCGGGCCGCCGGCACCGTGGGCACCGCGGCGGAGGCGGCGGCCACCGCCGCCGAGCTGCTGACGGCGTACGAGCCGGCGCTGCGCCGGGCCGCCCCGATGGCGACCCGGTTCGTCGAGCAGCTCAGCCACGAGGAGGTGACCGCCGCGATCCGCCTCGTCGACGAGCTGCCCAAGCTCAAGCAGCACCTGACGGCGGACATCCTGCCGATCCTGGCCACCCTGGACCGGGTCGGCCCGGACCTGCACGACCTGCTCGACGTCACCCGCGACCTGAAGCTCGCCGTCGCCGGCATCCCCGGGCTGGGCATGCTCCGCCGCCGGGGCGAGAAGCTCACCGACGACGTTGAGGCGTAGGCAGAGGCGCGTCCGCCCGTGGGCCGATCCGGTCGGTCGGCCCGGCCACGACGGGCAGCAGGCCCGGGTCGCCGGCGTCCTGGGGCACGGGCCGCCTGGGCCAGGGTCCGGCTTGCCGCCGGGTCAGGCGGGAACGTACAGCTCGTCGATCTCGGCCCGGCTGGGCAGCGCCACCGAGGCGCCGAGCCGGCGGGCGCAGGCCGCCCCGGCCGCCGCCGCCCAGCGCACCGCGTCGACCACGTCGCGGCCCTCACCCCAGGCGACCGCGAGCGCGGCGGTGAAGGCGTCCCCGGCGGCCGTGGAGTCCACCACGTCGACCCTGACCGCGGGCACGTGCACGGCGGTGCCGTCCCGGTCGCCGTACCAGGCGCCCTGCGCGCCGAGGGTGAGCACCGCCCGGGGCACCAGGTCGAGCAGGGCGGACGGGTGCTCCCGGCCGCGCCCGGTGAGCGCCTGCGCCTCGTTCTCGTTGACGACCAGCAGGTCCGTCGCGGCGAGCAGCTCCGGGGGCACCGGCACGGCCGGGGCTGCGTTGAGCACCACCCGGGTGCCGGCCGCCCGCGCGGCGGCCGCCGCCCGGGTCACCGTCCCGACCGGGATCTCCAGCTGCGCGAGCAGCACGTCCGCCTCGCGTACGGCGGTCAGCTCCGGCTCGGTGAGGTCGGTCATCGAGGCGTTCGCGCCGGGGGTGACCAGGATCGCGTTCTCCCCCTCGGCGTTGACCATCACCAGCGCCACGCCGGACGTGCCGTACGTGGTGCGGAGGTGGTCGGTGTCGACCCCGGCGGCGGCGATCCGGGCCCGCAGGGTCACGCCGAACGCGTCGGAGCCGATCGCCCCGAGGAACGCGCAGGAGGCGCCGGCGCGGGCCGCGGCGATGGCCTGGTTGGCGCCCTTGCCGCCGGGCACCATGACGAAGCCGGTGCCGAGCAGGGTCTCCCCCGGCCGGGGCAGGGCGGGGGCGGTGCCCACCAGGTCCATGTTGGCGCTGCCCACCACGACGACCCGGGTCTGCCGCATCGCCACCTCCTCGCCGCCGAAACGCTGCGGCGAAGTCTAGGACCCCGCCGGCGGCCGCCGATCCGGCCCACGGCCCACCGGGATCAGGCGGCGCGGGCGGTGTACCGGTCGCCGGAGCGCTCGACCACCAGGGGCAGCCCGAAGGTCTTGGAGAGGTTGTCCCCGGTGAGCGTGTCGCCGAGCAGGCCCTGGGCCACCACCTGGCCCTCGCGCAGCAGCAGCGCGTGGGTGAAGCCGGGCGGGATCTCCTCCACGTGGTGGGTGACCAGCACCAGCGCCGGGGCGTCCGGGTCGTACGCCAGCTCGGCCAGCCGGGCCACCAGATCCTCACGCCCGCCCAGGTCGAGCCCGGCGGCGGGCTCGTCGAGCAGCAGCAGCTCCGGGTCCGTCATCAGCGCGCGGGCGATCTGCACCCGCTTGCGCTCCCCCTCGGACAGCGTGCCGTAGGCGCGGTCGGCGAGGCCACCGATGCCGAGCTGGCCCAGCAGCGCGCGGGCGCGCGCCTCGTCGCCACTGTCGTAGCTCTCCCGCCAGCGCCCGAGCACCGACCAGGCGGCCGTGACGACCACGTCGCTGACCCGCTCGTCGGCGGGCACCCGCTCGGCCAACGCGGCGGTGGAGAGCCCGATGCGGGTACGCAGCTCGTTGACGTCGGTGCGGCCGATCCGCTCGCCGAGCACGTGGGCGGTGCCGGTGGTCGGGTGCAGCCGCCCGGCGGCGAGGTTGAGCAGTGTCGTCTTCCCGGCGCCGTTCGGGCCGAGCACCACCCAGCGCTCGTCCAGCTCGACCCGCCAGTCCACGTCGTGCAGCAGCGCCGTGCCGGACCGGCGTACACCGACGCCGTCGAGGCTGATCACCAGATCCGCGTCACCAGTCACCCGACCATCCAACCACGCAACGCCGCGGCGCCCCCCACGGGCGGCGCCCCGGTCATAGGGTGAGGCGCCGTGTCGTTGGTCACCACATCCGAAGGACGGTCCATGCCCGGTCGGAACGCGGAGCCGCGCTGGTGAGCGCGGTCATCGAGATCGAGGGTCTGCACAAGACCTTCCACAGCCTGCGGCAGGGACGCCGGGTGGCGGTCGACGGTTTCGACCTGCTCGTGGAGCCCGGCCAGATCCACGGCTTCCTCGGCCCCAACGGGTCGGGCAAGACCACCACGCTGCGCGCCCTGCTCGGCCTGGTGCGCGCCGACGCCGGCCGGATGACGGTGCTCGGCGTGCGCGCGCCGGAGCACCTGCAGGCGGTGGCGGGGCGGGTCGGGGCGATCGTGGAGAGCCCGCAGTTCTTCGGCAACTTCACCGGCCACCGCACCCTGCGCCTGCTCGCCCGGGCCGGCGGCGTGCCGGTCGCCCGGGTCGACGCGGTGCTGGAGCAGGTGGGCCTGCGGGACCGGGGCGACGAGCGGGTCAAGGGCTACTCGCTGGGCATGAAGCAGCGCCTGGCGGTGGCCTCGGCCCTGCTCAAGGACCCGGAGCTGCTGATCCTCGACGAGCCGGCGAACGGGCTGGACCCGGCCGGCATCCGGGAGATGCGGGACCTGATGCGCTCGCTGGCCGAGGCCGGCGTGACCGTGCTGGTCTCCAGCCACATCCTGGCGGAGATCCAGCTGATCTGCGACCACGTCACGATCATCTCGCGGGGTCGGCGGGTGGCCGCCGGGCGCGTCGACGAGGTGTTGGCCGGCTTCGACCGGCACGAGCTGCTGGTGCGGGTGGACGAGCCGGAGCGGGCGGCCGAGCTGCTGACGGCCGCGGGGCTGGCGGTGACCGGGCACGACGACCACTTGGTCGTGGGCGGCGTCGACGACGCCACGACCGTCAGCCGCGCGTTGGGTGAGGCCGGCCTGTGGGTCCGCGAGCTGACCCCGCTGCGGCCCGACCTGGAGAGCGCCTTCCTCGAACTGACCGGCGCGCCGGCGCACCCGGCGGTGACCCGGCAGGTCGACGACACGGTGCTGCCCGACCAGCGCGACCGGGAAACGGTGATCGACCTCGACGCGAAGGGAGTGGACGCGTGAACCTGGTCCGTGCCGAGCTGGAGCGTCTCGGCGCCCGGCGCTTCGTGCAGCTCATGCTGGTCCTGCTGGTGCTCGCGTTCGGGGTCACCGCGGCGACCACCCTCGCCGGCTCGCACCGGCCCACCGCACAGGAGGTCCTCGACGCCGAGCAGCAGGCCGCGGCGGCGCGCCAGCAACTGGAGCGCACCCACCGGCTGTGCCTGGACCGGCAGCGGGGCCTCCTGCGACCGGACGAGGTGGGCGTGTACCTCCCGGACGACTGCAGCGAGGTCGATCCGGCCCGGGTGGAGCGCGTGCCCGTGACCGCCGACTACCTGACGGGGGTGTTCACCTTCGCCTCGGAGGCCGAGCCGCTGCTCTACTTCCTCATCGCGTTCCTGGTGCTGTTCGGGTTCCTGGTCGGCGCCTCCTACATCGGCGCCGACCTGAACTCGGGCGGGGTGGTCAACCTGCTGCTCTGGCGACCCCGGCGGCTGACGGTACTCGGCACCAAGCTGGGCGCCCTGCTCGGCGCGGTGGCGCTGCTGTCGGTGCTCGCCTCCGCGGCGTACCTCGGGGCGTTCTGGCTGATCGCCCAGGTCGCGGGGCAGCCCGGGCGGCTCGACGGCGAGTTCTGGCGGTCGCTGGGCGCCATCTGGGGGCGCGGCATGGTGCTGGTGCTGTTGGCCAGTGCGGTCGGCTTCGCCATCGCCACGCTGGGCCGGCACACCTCGGCGGCGCTCGGCGCGGTCGCCGCGTACGCGGTGGTCTGGGAGCTCGGGGCCCGGCTGGTGCTGGAGATCCTCGACGTGTCCCGGCCGGACCGGTTCATGCTCTCCAGCTATCTGGGCGGCTGGCTGACCGGGCGGGTCGAGTTCTTCGACGACCGGCCCTGCACCGACGGCCCCTCCGGCTTCTGCGACAGCATGTACGCGCTGACCTGGGGCCCGTCGCTGGCCGTGCTGCTCGCGCTCACCGGCGTGTTGACCACGGCCGCCTTCGTGCTGTTCCGCCGCCGCGACCTGATGTGACCTGCGGGGACACCGGCCCGGATGCGGCAAGACCTTGCAGCATCCGGGCCGGTGGTGAAATATTCCTTCACATGACGCGCGGCCTCCTCCGACCCCGCCGGTCCGGGTCGGCGGGGTCCGCCGCGCGGTCCCGGGCGACGGCGGGCGGGTGGCCCCGGTCAGCCGACGGTCGAGCCGAAGACCTCGTCGCGGACCGCGTCCAGCGCGGTGCGCAGGGCGCCGCGCAGGATCGGCTCCTCGGTCAGCCCGGTGGGCACCACCCGGGGGCGGACCAGCGTGATCGCCGCGACCTCGTGCTGCACCCGCTCGGCCAGGGCCGCCCCGCCGGCCTGACCGACCTCGCCGGCCAGCACCACCAACGGCGGGTCCAGCACCACGCAGGTGCTCGCCACGCCGAGCGCCAGCCGGCGGGCCACCTCGTCGAGCATCGGGCCGCCGGCCGTGCCGTCGGCGACCGCGGCCCGCACCGCGACGGCGCCGCTGTCGTCCGGGTAGCCGTGCGCGCGGGCCAGTTCGCGTACCGCCTCCGCGCCGATCAACTGCTGGAACGCCGGCTTCGCCCGGCGGGAGACGTCGCGCGGGATGGGCGCCCCGGGCACCGGCAGGTAACCGATCTCGCCCGCGGCGCCGCTGCTGCCGTGGTGCAGCCGGCCGCCCAGCACGATGGCCAGACCGACGCCCGCGCCGACCCAGACCAGGACGAAGTCCGTCAGCCCCTGCGCGGCGCCCGACTGCGCCTCGGCGACCGCGGCGAGGTTGACGTCGTTCTCGAAGACCACCGGGGTGTGCAGGTCCTCCCGGAGGGCGGCGAGCAGACCGCTGTGCCAGCGCGGCAGGTTGAACGCGAAGGTGATGTCGCCGGTGCCCGGGTCGACCAGGCCGGGGGTGCCCAGCACGATCCGCCGTACGCTCGACAGCTGCGCCCCGGCGCTGCTCGCGGCCTGCATCACCGCGTTGTGCACGACGCCGACCGGGTCGTCGGTGTCCCGGGTCGACTGCTCGACGCGGCCGATCACCGCACCGGTGATGTCCGCGCAGGCGGCCACCACCCGGTCGGCGCCGACGTCCACCCCGACCACGTGCGCGCTGCCCGGCCGCACGGCGTAGAGCTGGGCGTTCGGCCCCCGCCCGCCGGCCTGCTCGCCGACCCGGGTGACCAGCCCCCGCTCCTCCAGCCGCTCGACCAGCTGGGACGCGGTGACCTTGGACAGCCCGGTCAGCTCGCCGAGCCGGGCCCGGGTCAGCGGCCCCTGCTCCAGCAGCAGCTCCAGCGCCGCGCGGTCGTTGAGCGCCCGCAACAGACGGGGGGTGCCGGGCAGCCGGGTCGAACTCATGCCACGTCCTCTAGTTTTGTTAAACCTTGCTAACTGTAAACGCACCTGCAAAACGGGTAGCCGTAGCGTATCGGCCGCCCGGGACCGGGTCGCTCGGCCGACCCGGTACGTCGCCGACCGCCACCGGTACGACATCCGTGCCGTCGGGCACCGAAAGGGGAAGATCACGTGGGGCTCGATCCAGGACTGCGCCGGCTCGCGCTCGGCACGCTGCTCGCCGCGTACCCGGGGCCGGTTCCGCCGGACTGGGCGGTCGACCTGGTGGCCGAGGGGCTCGCCGGGCACACCCTGTTCGGCACCAACGTCCACGACCCGGGGCAGGTGGCGGCCAGCACCGCCGCCCTGCGGGCGGGCCGGCCGGACGTGCTGGTCGCGATCGACGAGGAGGGCGGTGACGTCACCCGGCTGGCGCACGCCACCGGCAGCCCGTACCCGGGCAACGCGGCGCTCGGCGCCATCGACGACGTGGCGCTGACCCGCCGGGTCTACGAGGCCATCGGCGCGGAGTTGGCGGGCCTCGGCATCACCGTCGACCTCGCGCCCACCGTGGACGTCAACACCGCCGACGAGAACCCGGTGATCGGCACCCGCTCGTTCGGCGCCGACCCGGTGCGGGTCGCCGCGCACTCCGCCGCGGCGGTGGCCGGCCTCCAGGCCGCCGGGGTGGCGGCCTGCGCCAAGCACTTCCCGGGGCACGGCGCGACGGTCGCCGACTCGCACCACGAGCTGCCCACCGTGGACGTGCCGCTCGACGTGCTGCGCGAACGCGACCTGCCGCCCTTCGCCGCGGTCGTCGCGGCCGGCGCGCAGGCCGTGATGACCGCCCACATCCGGGTGCCGGCGCTGACCGGCGACGGCCCCGCCACGTTCAGCCGGGCGGTCCTGGTCGACCTGCTCCGCGACGAGTACGGCTTCACCGGCACCGTCATCACCGACGCCCTGGAGATGAAGGGCGCGGCCGTGGCCGCCGGCGGCGTGGGTCCCGCCGCCGTACGGGCCCTCGCCGCCGGCGCCGACCTGCTCTGCATCGGGGCCCAGGTCGACGCCGGGCTGGTCGAGCGGGTGGTCGCCGAGATCGTCGCGGCGCTCACCGACGGCCGCCTGGACCGGGCCCGGGTCGAGGAGGCGGCCGGCCGCGTCGCGACGCTCGCCGCCTGGACCCGGGCCACCGGCGCGACCTCGGCCGCCCCCACCCAGCTCGGGTACGCCGCCGCGCGGCGCGCCGTCCGGGTGGAGGGGGAGCTGTCCGGGCTGGACCGCCCGCTGGTCGTCCAGTTGCACGCCGCGTCGACGATCGCCGAGGGACGGGTGCCGTGGGGCCTCGGCCCGCACCTCGACGGCGTGCAGGAGCTGCGGGTGGTGGCCGCCGAGACGGACCCCGCGACCCTGCGCCGGCTCGCCGGGGACCGGCCGATCGTGCTGGTCGGCCGGCACCTGCACCGCCTGCCGGGCGGCCCCGAGCTGGTGGGCGCGCTGGCCGCCGCGCATCCGGTGACCGTGGTCGAGATGGGCTGGCCCGGCCGGTGGCGGCCGGCGGGCGTGCGGGCGTTCGTCACCACGTACGGCGCGAGCCACGCCAACGGCCGGGCGGCGGCCGAGGCGCTCGGCCTGGCCGGCTGACGCTGGCGGCCACGGCCGGGCGGTCCGGCGGCGGACCGCCCGGCCGGGCGTCACCGCCCCGGGCGGCCCGGATGCCGCCGTACAGCCGGCGTCGGGCCGGCGGGCGCATCCGGTCCGCTCCGGGCGGCTTTGGCGGGGCGGGCTCGGGGTATGCGACAGGAATGACCGCCACCGACCCCTGGCACCGGGCGCTGGCCGACCTCGTGTCCCTGTCCCACCGGCTGCCCCCGGACCAGTTGTCGGTCGCGATCAACACCGTGCTCCGGCCGCTGGGCGCGACAGCGACCACCTACCTGGTCGACGCCGAGCAGCGCCACCTGCGCCCGCTGCCGGAGCCGGGCCGGCCGACGCCGGACCCGTTGCCGATCGACAGCAGCCTGGCCGGTCGCGCCTTCACGCAGGTCGAGGTGCACGCCGGGCAGGGCCCGCCGCCCCGGCTCTGGGTGCCGGTCGTCAACGGCACCGACCGGCTGGGGCTGCTGGAGGTGTTCCCGCCGGCCGGGACCGACCTCGCCGACGAGGCGGTCCGCGACGGCTGCCGGCTCGTCTCCGGCCTGGTAGGCCACCTGGTCAGCAGCAAGAGCGCGTACGGTGACCTCCTGCACCGGACGCGCCGCAGCCGCTCGATGGGGCTCTCCGCCGAACTACTCTGGCAACTGCTCCCGCCGCTCACCTTCGCCACCCCGGACGTCGCCGTCAGCGCCCTGCTCGAACCCTGTTACGAGGTCGGTGGGGACGCGTTCGACTACGCCGTGGACGGCGGGATCGTGACGCTGGCGATGCTCGACGGGGTGGGGCACGGCCTGCCGGCGGTGCTGACCACCTCGGTCGCGCTGGCCGCGCTGCGGGCGGCCCGGCGCGCCGGCGCGGACCTGCCGGGGCTGGTGCGGGCGGTCGACGGCGCGATCGCCGCGCAGTGGCGGGACGGGCGGTTCGTCACGGCGGTGCTCGCGGAGTTCGACACCCGCACCGGGCGGCTGTGCTACGTCAACGCGGGGCACCCGCCGCCGGTGCTGCTGCGCCGGAGGCGGGTTGTGCAGGCGCTGGACGGGGGCCGGCGGCTCCCGCTCGGCCTGCCGGATGACCGGGTCGGCGTGGCGGAGATCCGGCTGGAGCCCGGTGACCGGTTGCTGCTGCACACCGACGGGGTGACCGAGGCGCGCGATCCGGCGGGCGAGATGTTCGGGCTCTCCCGGCTGGCCGACCTCGCCGAGCGGCACATCGGCGCCGGGCTGCCCGCGCCGGAGACCCTGCGCCGGCTGAGCCACGCGGTGGTCGCGCACCAGGCCGGGCCGCACCGGGACGACGCCACCCTGATGCTCGTCGAGTGGTCGGCCGCGGCCGCCGCCAGCACCGAGCCCTGAGCGGACTCAGTCGAGCCCGCGCCACCCACGCAGGACGGGCGGCCCGGCGGCATCGCCGTCGGCCAGCCCGAGCAGCGCGCCGACCCCGGTGATCCGCAGGACCCGCGCGACCACCGGCTGCGGGTCCTCCACCCGCAGCGTCACGCCGCGCTCCCCGCCCACGGCGACGCCGTGGACGAGGACGCGGACGCCGCTGGAGTCGAGGAAGCGGACGTCGGCGAGGTCGACGACGACCTCCCGGACGCCGGGCCGGTGCAGCGCGTCGGTGATCGTGGCGCCGAGCGCGTCGGCCGTGGCCATGTCGATCTCGCCGGACGGGCGCACGAACACCTGCCCCGGCTCCGTGTCCCGCTCGTCCATGGACCGCCTCACCGTCGAGAAGACGCGCCGAGACCGGCGCGGGTCGACCATACCGACCGCCGCCCCGGCAGGGCCACGTGGAAGCCTCGCCACCGCCTCTTGAACACGTTCAAAAACTGCCCTACGCTCGGGGCACGCGATTTGAACACGTTCAAGAAGGGCGTCGGCGAATGGACACCAAGGTCTGGATGTACCTGGTCTACCTGGCGGTCAGCATCGGCCTGACCGTGTGGGTGGCCCGGGCGCTCTCCCGCAACGGGCTGGTCTTCCTCGAGGAGGTGTTCGCCGACGAACGGCTGGCCGGGGCGGTCAACAGCCTCCTCGTGGTGGGCTTCTACCTGCTCAACCTCGGCTACGTGACGGTGGCGATGAGGCATCCCGACCCGGTCGGCTCCACCGCCGAGGCCATGGAGGAGCTGTCTCTCAAGATCGGCCTGGTGCTGCTGGTGCTGGGCGCGCTGCACTTCTTCAACGTCTTCGCGCTCGGCCGCTACCGCCGGGGTCGCCTGCGTCAGCTCGCCACCCATCCCCCGCTCGCCCCGGTCGGCCGGCTGCCCGTGCCGCCCGCGCCCCGGGGCCCCCACCCGGCCGGTCCCCACC
>NZ_JBPQTP010000108.1:0-22662 GCF_051386395.1 Micromonospora sp. URMC 106 | reverse complement strand
GGCCGGAGACGCGGTCGGAGGGGCGGGCCGGAGACGTAGGTGAGGCCGGTCAGCGCGGTGGGGACAACTCGCGGCGGTTGAGCTTCTCGCGGAGGCCCTCGGGCAGCAGCTCGCGGAGCTGCTCCGGCAGCAGCGGCAGGTCCAGCAGGCTCAGCTTGAGCTGGTTGCGCTCCTGGTAGCGGCGCGGGTCCAGACGGACGACGAGGCCGGCGTCGCGCCGGTAGCGCACCTGAACGGTCCCCTCCGTCGCGGCGTCCCGGATCACCACGCCGTCCACCTCCACCGCGACGGGCCCGGAGCCCTCCCGCAGATCGAGGCGGATCGTCTCGTGGGGGGAGAGCACCACCGAGCGGGAGATGCCGGCCATCGGCGCAGACGGGGTCACCACCACCGCGTCGGTGGCCGGGGAGATCAGCGGTCCGCCGGCGGCGTAGCTGTAGGCGGTCGAGCCGGTGGGGGTGCTGACCACCAGCGCGTCGCAGCGGTAGTACCCGTACTGCTGCCCGTCGACCGCGAGGGTGGCGTTGACGAAGCCGGCACCCGGCTGGCGGATCAGCGCGATGTCGTTGAACGCGACGAGGTCGTCGCCGCAGACGTCGCAGGCCAGGCAGCTGTGGCTCTCCACCGTGAAGTCGTGCGCGACCAGCCGGTCCAGCGCCGTCGGCAGCTCCGGCGGCTCCACCTCGACCAGGAAGCCGAGCTTGCCGACGTGCACGCCGAGCACCGGCTTCGGGTCGTGGACGGCCGAGCGCAACGCGCCGAGCATCGTCCCGTCCCCGCCGATGGCGATCAGCGCGTCCGACCGGACGGCCACCTCGCCCACCGGCAGCGGCTCGACCGTGGCGGGCACCCGGTGCCGGTCCTCCGCGCGTACGGCCAGGGACATCCGGTGCCGGGCGGCCCAGTTCACGATCGTGTCGACCACCGCGGAGACGTCCCGGGTGGGGTGCAACACCAGCCCGAGCCGGCTCCGATCCATGCCTACAGCTCACCACATCCGGGCGCGTCCGGACGGGCGTACGGGAAGGTGCGCCGGCGGGCCGGGACCCGTCTCGAAGAGGTCGGCGCGGGGGCGGCGCCCTCGGCGACCATCCGCGCGTCCTCCAGGAAGACCCCCGCGGGCTTCGCGTCACGTGTCAACGCCCCGGTCGTTCCTAGGGAAGGGGCGTAGGCCGGGAGGGCCCGATGCGCCGTGCCCGCGCGCAGGTGGCGCGTTGGGCGGAACCACGAGGAGGACCCTTGAAGATCGTCGTGACCGGTGGCGCCGGTTTCATCGGTTCCAACCTGGTACGCGCCCTCGCCGACGCGCCGCGGGTCAGTGAGATCGCGGTGGTGGACGACCTCTCCACCGGGTCACTGGACAACCTCCTCGACCTGCCCGCCCGGCTGTTCACCGGCACCATCCTCGATCCCGACCTGCTCGACGAGGCGGTGAGCGGGGCGGCCAGCGTCGTCCACCTGGGCGCCCTCGGCTCGGTGCCCCGCTCCATCGACGACCCGCTGCGCAGCCACCATGCCAACGCCACCGGCACTCTCAGCGTGCTGGAGGCGGTCCGGCGCCACCGGGTGCCGCACGTCGTGGTCGCCTCGTCCTCCTCGGTCTACGGCGCCAATCCCGTCCTGCCGCGGCAGGAGACCCTGCGACCGATGCCGGTGAGCCCGTACGCGGTCTCGAAGCTCGCGACCGAGGCATACGCGCTCGCCTACGCCTCCTGCTACGGCATCGACGTGCTGCCGTTCCGCTTCTTCAACGTCTACGGCCCCCGCCAGGCCGCCAACCACGCGTACGCCGCCGTGGTGCCGCGATTCGTCTCCGCGGCGCTGCAGGGCCGGCCGCTCCAGGTACACGGCGACGGTACCCAGACCCGCGACTTCACCTACGTCGGCAGCGTCACCGACGTGATCGTCGACGCGGTCCTGCGGCGTGTCTGCGCACCGGACGTGGTGAACCTCGCCTTCGGCGCGCGGATCTCGCTGCTGGAGTTGATCGCCGAGCTGGAAGAGGTGCTCGGCCGGCGGCTCGAGGTCGTGCACGGCCCACCGCGGGCCGGCGACGTGCGCGACTCCCAGGCCGACTGCTCCCAACTGCTGGAGCTGTTTCCCGCAGTGCGCCGGTACCCGCTCCGCGTCGGCTTGGCGGAGACCGTCGACTGGATGTCGGATCGTGTGCTCATCGAGCTGTGACACCGCTCCCGTCAGCTTCGGCAGATGGCAGCTCACGGGTCCGACGGGATCGGTGTGACGATGACAGGTGCAAGAACTTGGATCGCCTACGTGGGGCCGTTCCGGTTCCCCTGGGGTGAGCCCGGTTCGCGACGCGTCTTCGGCCTGGCCCGGTCGATGGCCATGACCGGCTCAGACGTCTATGTGGTCAGCGGTGAGAGCGGACCGACGACGCCGGTCGCGGTCAGCGAGCCTTCGGGTTCCGGCACCGTGTGGCATGTCGGCGCGGGGGAGAGGCCCGCCAGCGGCGCCAGCGCGGTGTCGAAAGCGGTCCAGCTGGTAGTCGGCCTCGGGGAGCGGACCGTGCGGTGGCTCGATCAGCAGCCCACTCGCCCATCCTGCGTCGTCGTCTACGGCGGTGGGGCGCAATACATGGTTCGGGTGGGGCGATGGTGCCGCCGGAACGGCGTCGCACTGGTCGCGGACGTCGTGGAGTGGTATGCCCCTCATCAGCTACCGGGTGGAGTGCTCGGCCCTCCCCACCTGAGTGCCAAGCTTGCGCTGCGATACTTCTATCGCCGTTGCCAGGGCGTCATCGCGATCAGTTCTCTTTTGGAGCGCCACTACCGGGGGCACGGATGCCATGTTCTGCGCGTGCCGCCGACGCTGGACGTTCTCGAGGTGAAGGCAGGCGGCCATACGGTCAGCGCCGAGGCCAACCCGCTCAATGTCGTGTACTTCGGAACACCGGGCCGCAAGGATCTGCTGACGCCGATCATCCGTGCGGCTGACGCGGTCGGCCGGACGACTCGGCTCACACTCTCCGTCTACGGGCCCTCGGTCGAGCAGGTCCGAAAGCTGCTCGGCGGCGCTGAAGTGCCGCCTTCTGTGCGAGTGCCCGGCCGAGTGCCACAGCAGGATGTCGAGGAAATTGTCCGGGAAGCAGATTTCAGCATCCTGATTCGGCCGTCGGAGAGGTTCACGCATGCCGGGTTCCCCACCAAGTTCGTCGAGAGCCTGGCCTGCGGAACTCCCGTGATCGCAAACCTCACGAGCGACATCGGGCAATACCTCAAGGACGGCCGGCAGGGCCTCGTCTGCGCCAACCACAGCAGTGCCGAACTCCAGCGGGTGTTGCGGCGGGCAGCCGCGCTTCCCCGTCATCAGCGGGAGGAGATGCGCCTGGCAGCGCGCGCCACTGCCGAGTCCTCCTTCGACTACCGAAGGTTCGCCGATCCGCTCGCCGCATTCCTCAGTTCCCTTCCCGGGCGGCGGCAGGCGCTGGGAGACGACCTCACATGACGACCATCGCCCACTCGGCGGCACGCCGAACCGGGTCTCCACAACAGCAGGGCGGCAACTGCTTCGATGTGCTCCGACTGCTGGCGGCACTCGCGGTCGTCGTCCAACACGCTGTGGAGCACACGGGCAGTAGTTTCCTCTGGTACGAAGCGGGCAGCGGTAGGTGGTTCGGCGACGGCGTCGCCGTCTTTTTCATCATCAGCGGCGGCTTGGTCTTCTCCTCAGCGCTCAGGTGCCAGCAGAGTGGCCGAGGTTGGGCCGAGTACTTCCGTAACCGCTTGCTGAGGGTCGCGCCGGCCATCCACGTCTATCTGCTGGTGACGACGGCGGTCCTCCTGCTCATCGGCGTCATAGGCGCTCGGTCACTGACCGACGTCCAATTCGCCGGCTGGTTCGGCAGCACCTTGTTGCTGGTGCCGGTCTACCATCCGCCCCTTTTCAGTGACTTTGGTACGGGGGTGATCAACGGTAGCCTCTGGACAATCCCGGCCGAAATCGGCTTCTACCTGATCGTCCCGGTGCTGGTGCTGCTGGCCGTCCGCCGCTCCTTCCGTGCGATGATGGGCAGCGCGGCACTCGCTGCCGCGGCAGGATGTGGCCTGTATGCCTGGTCGTTGAGCCTGGCCGGTGAGCACCGGGTCGCGCAGCTGCTCGGCGTCTCGGTTCTGCCCTGGTTCGGCTACTTTCTGCTCGGCGTCATGTGGTCGCGGCTGTGGATTCGGGCGCCTCGGTCGGGCGCGGTCGCGCTCGCCGCGCTCTGCGGATACCTGGTGCTCACCTGGGCACAGCACCTGACCGGCCCCTCGGGACGGGTCGTGCTCGGCATGCTGGCAGGCGTTCCTCTCTCGTACCTGGTGTTCTGGCTGGCTCATCGGGGCCCAGCCGCGCTCCACGGTCTCACCGCTCGTATCGGCGACCTGAGTTTCGGGGCCTACATCTGGCACATGCCCCTCGTCAACTTTTTCATCTGGGTTGGGCGCGATCACTGGCCGGTGCGAGGCACCGCTCTGGTCACCCTGATGCTCGCGCTTACCCTTGCCTGCGCGGCTGCCTCCTGGCACCTGGTGGAGAAGCCCGCCCTGCGATTCAAGCGTTACTCCGTCAGGGCAGCATGAGCGGGCGGTCGTGACCGACGCATCGAGCCTCATGCCGCGGATCGGTGGGTGACCCGTGCCCCTGTCCCGCGAGGAGGTCGCCGCACCCACGGTGCGGTCGGCGCCGCCGGCGACGATGGCGGACGTACTGCCCGCCCGTGACCGCCAACGACGTCTCCTCACCGGCATGGCGGCAACGGTGGTCTGTCGAGCAGTCGGCGTGGTGACCCCACTCGTGCTGATTCCGGTGATGCTGAAGGAACTCGGGCCGGATCTCTACGGACTGTGGGCCGCGATCGGCACGGTGACCGCGATGGCGGCCTTCGCCGACCTCGGTCTCGGCAACGGTCTGATGACCAAACTCGCACCCTGTTATGCGACGGGGGACATGGCTCGCGCCCGCCGTTACGTTTCGAGCGCCTATCTCCTGCTCACCGCCATCTCCGGCCTGGTCCTGCTGTGCCTGTGGTCGACCTCGCCCCTGGTTCCGTGGTCGGGGCTCCTCGGCGCCGACGGCGACACGGTTGGCATCGCGGCGGAGCCCTTCGTGCTCGCCTGCCTCACCGCCTTCGTCGTCAACGTGCCTCTCTCCTTGGTCGTTCGAGTGCAGTTCGCGTACCAGCAGGTGGCACAGAGCAACCTGTGGCAGGCATTCGGCGGGTTGACGACCCTGCCATTGGTGTTGCTCGCGGTGTACGTCGATCTGCCGCCCGTCGGCGTCGTGACGGCCAGCGTGGCGGGTCCGGTCCTGACGAACCTGCTCACCAGCTGGTGGGTGTACGGCCGTGCGCTGCCGCAACTACGGCCTGGACTGCGCGCGGCTGATCGGGCCGGGGCACGGGAACTGCTGGCCCTGGGAGGGCTGTTCCTGCTGCTGACGATCGTCATGTCCGTGGCGACCAACGCCGACGCCCTCGTGATCGCGCACGTGTTGCAGATGCGGGACGTCACCGACTTCGCGGTCGCTGCGCGGCTCTTTGCCCAACTGGGAATCCTGATCTCGCTGGTGAACGTCCCGCTCTGGTCGGCGAACGGGGATGCTCTCGCGCGAGGCGAACTGGGCTGGGTACGGCAGACGAATCGTCGGATGACGATCGTGTCGTCGAGCATCGGCGTCACCGTGGGAGCCGGCCTGGTGCTCGCCGGTGGCCCGCTGCTCGAAACATGGGTCGGCATCCGTCCTGCCGGGGGAGCGTGGCTGCTCGCCGGGCTCGCCGGCTGGTGGATGCTGCTGGCCGCGATGTCGCCGTGCTTCATGGTCCAGAACGCCGCTGGCGTCGTCCGTCCGCAACTGTGGGGTTGGACGTTATACCTGATCGTCTCGATTCCCCTCAAGTGGTACGCGGCCGGCAGGCACGGCGTGGCCGCCGTACCGATCACCGGCACCCTGGTCTACCTGCTGACGGTGGTTCCGGGGGCTCTGTACGGATACCGCGCGGTGTTCAAGACCCCTGCGGCACGAGCAAAGGAACATGATCGATGACGGACGCGACGCCGTACCCTCGCGTACTTGTGGTCGGCGCCGAACCCTTCGGGCGTACGACGGGGACCGGGATCACCCTGTCCAACCTCTTCGGCGGCTGGCCAGCGGATCGTCTGGCTCAGGTCCACATCTCGGCGACGGCGCCCTCGACCGATGTGTGCCGGCACTACTATGCGCTGGACCCACGTAGCGCACCGGTCGACTACCTGGTGCGGCGTCTGATTGCCAAGGCTTCCGCCGGTGGCGTCCCCGAGCCGGGCTCCGGCTCTGCCGCCCGGCCGTGGCAGGGGCGGCTGCGGCAGCACATGCGGACGATGGCGGATCTGAGCCCGCTCGTCGTTCCGCAGGAACTGCGTCGGTGGGCCCGCCGGTACCGGCCGGACGTGATCTACTCCGTGCTCGGCAGCGTTCGGGTCATGCGGCTGGCCTGTGGCCTCGCCCGGACCTGCGGAGTGCCGATCGTTCCGCACTTCATGGACGATTGGCCGAGCACGCTCTACGCGGACGGCGAGCTGTTCGATTTCGGCCGGCGGGCAGTGGAAGCGGGCCTTCGCAAGGCAATGCAACTCTCCCGATCGGGGCTGTGCATCAGCGCGCCCATGGCCGACGAGTACCGCCGTCGCTACCACATTCCCTTCGCCCCTTTCATGAACTGCGTGGACAGCGCTGCCTTCGACGGGTATCGCGAGGGCAACGGACCACCTGCCTCGGTGCCGGCCGAGGGCGGGGTCGAGTTCGTCTACGTCGGTGGCCTGCATCTGGGTCGCTGGGCCTCACTGGCCCGGATCGCATCTGCTCTGGAGCGGATCGGGCCGCCACGTCCGCCTGCGCGGCTGACGGTGTATGCGCCGGAGCGTGACCTAACGCGGTACGGGCACGTCTTCGCCGACCTGCCAGCGGTGCGCCTCGCGCGGTCGGTCGACAGCACGGAGGTGGTCCCGATCCTGCGAGGTGCGGATGTTCTCGTCCACGTCGAGTCCTTCGAGCCTGATCTCGCGCGGTACACCCGTCTGTCGCTCTCGACGAAACTGCCGCAGTACCTGGCGGCGGGCCGACCCGTCCTCGGGCACGGCCCGGCCGATCTCGCCTCGATGCGGCACATCGTGACGGCTGGCGCTGGACTGGTGGTAGGGGAACAGGACGTGGAGCAGTTGACGCGGCGGATCGAGCAACTGTGCGAAGACCCCCTGCTGCGGCAGCGGCTCGGGGACACCGGTCACTCCTACGCCAAGGTGCACCACTCACGACAGGAGGTAGCCGCAGAGTTCGCGTCCCATCTCGCTCGGGTAGCGGGCACGGCAGGGGAGGCGCGGTGGTGAACCGTCCGCTCCGGGTGGCGTTGGTTTCGCCGTTGCCGCCGCCGCAGGGGGGCATCGCACGATGGACCCGCATGATCGAAGGCGCCGCGCGGGACACCGACACCGTCGACATGGTCGTGGTGGACATCGCGCTCAGAGGTCGGTCGATCCATCAGACGTCGCTCTCCAGGCGGATTGCCGCAGGAGTCATCCAGGTCGCGCGGAGTTCGTGGTCGCTCGGCGGTGAGTTGGTGCGGCGACGGCCCGACGTCGTGCACGTCAACACTTCCGGGCACCTGGGTGCCGTCCGCGATCTCGTGCTGCTCCAGATGTCCCGGGCGTTCGGGGTGCCGTTCGTCTACCACATCCGGTTCGGCAGAGTGCCGCAGATTGCTGCAGGCGGTCGGAAGGAGTGGCGTCTGATGCGGCGGGTCATCGAGCGGGCCTCGGGGGTGGTGGTCCTCGACGACCACACAGAACGCGCGATCCGGAGGTACGCCGACCACGGTCTTCTCCTTCGCATTCCCAACTGCATCGATTTCTCGACGCTGCCGGAGTCGTCCGACCACGAGGCTCCGCGGAAGCGGGTGCTCTTCGCCGGGTGGGTAATCCCCGCCAAGGGCGTCGAGGACCTACTGGCCGCATGGTCAAGCATCGACACGGCGGGCTGGGAGTTGGCGATCGCCGGTCCCTGCGAGAGCAGCTATCTGCGCCGGATCCGACGGTCGGCAGACGAGCATGCCGTCAGTTTCCTTGGTGAGCTGGCAGGACAGGATCTGCTCGAACTCATGGCCAGGTGCGAGATCTTCGTGCTGCCGAGCCATTCGGAGGGCTTCCCCAACGTGATCATCGAGGCGATGGCGCTCGGACGGGCTGTGGTAGCCACAGATGTAGGGGCGGTGGCGGACATGCTGAGCGACGGCTGCGGCGTGGTGGTCCCGCCGCGTGAGCCGGATCGACTCGCTGCCGCGCTGGCGGCGGTGATGGGCGAGCCGGCCTGTCGTGTTCGGCTCGGTGAGCGGGCCAGGGCGAAGGCGGCTGGAGAATACGCGCTGCCTGTGGTCTTCGATCGGTACGAGGCGCTGTGGCGCCGGGTATCGGGGCAGGGCGATGGGGGTTGTCAGGTCGTCCGGCCGGCGACCGACGTGGCGGCCGGCCACCAGGCTTGATCGGATCTACGCCGACGGTGACGGCCGATTCTCGTTGCCTTGTGGCCGCTTGGTAGTACGGTCAGCAGCCCCAGGGTGAGCCAGGCGCCCAGAGCGACCTCCCAGTGCCCGGTCAGCCAGATGGGGAAGAAGGTCACGACGAACAGACCGGCTCGACGACCGGCGTGCGGAGAGTGCTTCGCATACGTGCCCAGCGCCAGCCCGAATACCGTCGCGTATCCCAGCAGACCCAGCAGACCGAGGTCGTTGCCAACCGTCAGCAGCAGGCTGTGGGCACCCACCCCGAAGGGGCTGATGATCGGGTAAGCGCCAGCGCCGACGCCCAGTATCAGGGAGTCTGACCATGTCGCCGCCGCGTCGGGCCAGATGAGCAACCGGCCCGACAGATCCCCTGTGGTCCTTTGCCCGAAGCTCGTGTCGAACCCGAGCAGGAGGTCCTGGCCCAAGCCGAGGGGAACGAGAGCCAGAAGCGTAGGGGCTCCGATGGCCGCAACCGCCAGCGCGACGCGGGGCAGGATCCTGCTCACGGCCAGGTAGACCGGCACGAGCACCAGAGCGACGAGGGCGCCCTTTGTGCCGTTGAGCAGTACGCCCCAGGCCAAGACCGGCAGGGGAGCGATCATCAGGAGCTTGGTGAGGCGGGGCTGCCTACGGATCGTGAGTATCAGCGAGGCCATCAGTGAGCCGGTCACCAGCGTGTACGCGGTGAAGTTGAAGTTGATTCCTTCCACCCCGAATCGAACAGTCAGGTCCAAGGCGTCGGCTCGCTGAGGAAGGTCACCGCTGATCGCCTGCCTGATGACGCCCCACGCACTGACGAGGCAGCCGGCCAGGTAGCAGGTGGCAACCGCGACCACCGACGAGATGCGAACAACCACGTGCCGAGCGGCGATGAACAGGAGGGCCGCGGAGGCGTAGTTCAGTGTCGCTCGGGCGGTGGCAGCACTGTCAGGGCTCCAGAGGGTGGTGGCGCCGGCCCACAGGGCAACTGCCAGGGCCATGACGTCGGGAGCCCGCAGGCGTGGCGAACGTCCGCTGAACACGAACGCGCCCACTATCAGCGCCGCGCAGACGACCGGATGGTCCTGCGACCACGCCGCCATGAATGCGGCTGCACACAAGAAAGCGACCCCGGGCAGTTCGCTGCCGCTGCGCGCTGTGCGCGAGGGCGCAGGGTCGTGCCGGCTGCGTTGAGAACCCCGCGTGCTGTCGGCCTCCACCGCTGTCGTGACTCCGAGCGGAATGGCCACACGGCACTCCTCTGCCCTGATCAGGGCGGCCCTCGTGCCGTCCCGTCACTCGCAAGCCCAGCGTCCGGCGAACCGGATGCTGGCGCACCAGTTCTACCAGCGCGACCGTCGCAAGGAGGGCATTTCCGGAAACCTGGGCTGGCGGATTGCCGGCCGCCAAGCCGTTGTGGCGTTACCGGCAGGCGGGTACCAGGCGGCCCGGCAGCATCTCCTCACCTCTGGTGGCGACCCGCGTCCCGACCTCGGTGCTTGGTGCGCTGAGCGCCGCCCGATGACGGACGCGGTCCAGGACGGACAGCGCGCACAACGAGACGAATGCGATCAGCGCCGGCCGGGTCTGACCAAGCTGATTGTTGGCCGGCACGAACACGATCAGCAGTGCGAGTTGGCAGAACAGGGCCATGGAGAGAATTCGTCTTTGCCGGATCGCCTCGAGCCAGAACTTCGCCAGGAACCATCCGATGAGCGCCATGAAGGCGACCGCTCCCGGATAGGTCAGGTCCGACGCGAGCCACGGGAAGATCGTCGACCAGTACATGCCGTCCGGCCAGCCGGTGGCCGCCTCCGTGCGGGCCGTGTACCGCTCGCTGTACCGCGGATCTATGTCGGTGTACTGATCGAGATAGCTACCGAGTGCTGGCGACGCGCCGACCCCCCGGGTCCACTTGAAGGGAACGCTGAGGTTGTGACTCAGTCCGAGGTAGCCATGGGTGGGATAGGAGAGGGTCACGGTCAGCCCTGCGGCCAGGTCGTCGCCCACCAACCGTGCCACCACCGGGTTTCCTGCTACGGCGACCCCTTGCCCGGTACTCCTGGCCCGGTCGATCTGGTTGAACGACATGTAGCCGACGAAGGCCAACATCATGGCCGCACACACCAACACGTGTCGCCATCTGCCCGTCCTGCCGACACGGCGGGAACGGCCCCGCCGGAGAGAGCGGTAGCCAAGGAGCAGAAGATAGCTGGCTGCCCACCAGACCAGCATGTCGCCCAGGCCCTTGAGGATCCCGATCGCCATGTAGTAGAGCGCGTAGGTCGCGACGCTGACCAGCACGTACAGCTGTAGTGGCCGACCCAGTCTGGCCCAGAAGCAGACCGCGAGGGGAATGAGCAGGGGATACAGCACCGCCAACAGCGTCAGCACCTGGACCGGCCGGGAGAATTGCCCTTCCTGCTGCAACTGGTGGAAGTACCGTTCGCCGGGGTGAGTCACGGCGTACAGCAACTCCGCCGGGCTGGAGACGCCGATGAGGCCGAGTTGGGCGATCCCCAGCAGGAGAACGTAGGTGGCGCAGATGGCTACCAGCGGACGGGGTACCCGTTCGGACGCCAGGGCCTGAACGGGTGCCGGCCGCCTGCCGCCTTGCTGTCGGACGTACGCGACGTAGCCCAGGCAGAGCGCGGTGACGGCGGCGAGGACGAAGAGCGTCAACCGCACCAGGTCGGGGCTCTCTGCCGCCCGCCCGAGGCTGAGGAAGAGGGCAAAGGTTCCCACCAGATAGCCGGTGGCGAGCTTGAGGGGAGCCCAGGCGCTGGTCGCACGCCGTGAGGTGATCCCGTTCGGGCCGGCACCGTCGCCGTCGCCTAGGGCGCGCCGCGGCTCGGCCCACCGCTTCGTTGGTATTCGCACCAAAAGGTTATAACAAGTAGTAATTGTCCATTTCCGAGTTTTCGGTCAATGCGAGGGCTGTCACCCGCCCGTCCTGGTGATGGCGCCTGCTGCCAGGCTCGACGCTGCCTGTTCGTCCCGTTTGGCCGTTTCCTGCGCTGACCCGGCTCGTTGCGGGAGGTGTGGCCGCCGCCCGTGAGCTGCGACGCGGCCGTCGCGATCCGCCAAACCAAGACGGGAAGCAACCAGTGACGTATTCGACGACCGGCCGCCGAGTCCTCATCACCGGCGGCACGGGTTCCTTCGGCAAGACGATGGTGCGCAGGCTCCTCGACCGCGGCGTCGGCGAGGTCCGGGTGCTCAGCCGCGACGAGGCCAAACAGGACGACATGCGCCGCGTTCTGGGCGACGACCGGGTCCGCTACCACGTCGGGGACGTGCGCGACTACGACTCGGTGCTGCGAGCCAGTCGCGGCATCGACTACATCTTCCACGCGGCGGCCCTGAAGCAGGTTCCGTCGTGCGAGTTCTTTCCGCTCGAGGCGGTGCGTACCAACGTCCTGGGCAGCGCCAACGTGGTCGAGGCGGCGGAGCGCAACGGGGTCGGGTCGGTGGTCGTGCTGAGCACCGACAAGGCCGTCTATCCGGTCAACGCGATGGGCATGAGCAAGGCCCTGATGGAGAAGGTGGCCCAGGCGCACGCCCGGAACAACCCGAACAGCGCCACCACCGTCTCCTGCGTCCGGTACGGCAACGTCATGTACTCGCGCGGCTCGGTGATCCCACTCTTCATCGAGCAGATCAAGGCGGGCCGGGCGCCCACGGTGACGGACCCGGGGATGACCCGGTTCCTGATGTCGCTGGCCGACTCGGTGGAACTCGTCGAGCACGCCTTCCAGCACGCCCGGCCCGGCGACATCTTCGTCCGCAAGGCCGCCGCCTGCACGATCGGCGACCTGGCCGAGGCGGTCTGCGAACTGTTCGACGTGCCCGCCAAGCTCGACGTGATCGGCGTACGGCACGGCGAGAAGCAGGACGAGACGCTGGCCAGCCGGGAGGAACTCGCCCAGGCCGACGACTTCGGTGACTTCCTCCGGGTGCCGCTGGACGCGCGCGACCTGAACTACGCGCTCTACGTGGAGGAGGGTGAGCTGGGCCAGGGGCCGACGGAGGACTTCAACTCCGCCAACGCGCCGCGGATGCGCGTACCGGAGATCGTCGAGCTGCTGAAGACGCTGCCGGAGGTCCGTGCGGAGCTCGCCCTGCGGGACCCGGTGCTGGCATGCTGAGGCTCGCGGTCACCGGAGCCGGCGGCTTTCTCGGCTGGCACGTGCGGGTGCTGCTGCGCGTCCTCGGCTGGCCCGAGCCGGTCGTCGTCACCCGGGCCGACCTGGCCGATCCCCAGCGGGTCGCGGCAAAGGTCGGCGGGGCCGACCGGGTGCTGCACCTGGCGGGGATCAACCGGGGCGAGCCGGCGGACGTGTCCGCCGGCAACGTGCAGCTCGCGGCCCAGCTCGCGCAGGGTCTCAAGCACTGCCCGACGCCGCCCGGGGCGGTGGTCTTCGCCAACTCGGTGCAGGCCGGCAACGGCACGCCCTACGGTGACGCGAAGGCCGCCGCCGCCGGCATCCTGGCCGACACGGGCCTGCCCGTCGACGACGTCCTGCTGCCGAACCTGTACGGGGAACACGGGCGGCCGTTCTACAACTCCGCGGTGGCGACCTTCTGCCGGCTGCTCGCCGAGGGTGGCCGGCCGGAGGTGCACGGCGACCGCGAGCTGAACCTGGTGCACGTCACCGACGCGGCGGCCCGGCTCGTGGGCGTTCCGGCCGGGCAGTCGTGGGATCCCGCCATGCCGGCGCTGCGGATCGGCGTGCGGGCCCTCGCCGACCGGCTCGCCGACGTGGCCGCCACCTACCGGACGGGCGAGATCCCGGCTCTGCTGGACCGGCACGACGTGCGGTTGTTCAACACGTACCGGTCGCACTGCTTCCCCGCGCACTATCCGCTGGCGCTGCCGCGCCGGGCCGACGCCCGGGGCGAGCTGGTCGAGACGGTCAAGGCGCACGGCGGAGGCGGCCAGACCTTCTGCTCCACCACCCGTCCCGGCATCACGCGGGGCGAGCACTTCCACCTGGCCAAGATGGAGCGGTTCGTCGTGCTGCACGGTTCGGCCGAGATCAGCCTGCGCAGGGTCGGCGACACCGAGGTGGTGCGTTTCCCCGTCTCCGGCGACGAGCCGGTGCTGGTGGACATGCCGACCATGTGGGTGCACAAACTGGTCAACACCGGCCCGGACGAGCTGGTCACCATGTTCTGGACGAACGAGGTGTTCGACCCGGGCCGGCCGGACACCTGGCCCGAACCGGTGGAAGCCCCCCGGGCGCAGCAGCCGGTGGCCGCCGCGTGAAGATCGGCCTGGTCAGCCAGTGGTATCCGCCGGAAGGGGTGTTCATCCCCGGCAACCTGGCTCGCCAGTTGGCGGAGCGGGGCCACGAGGTGCGGGTGCTCACCACCTTTCCGAGCTATCCGCACGGCCGCGTCTTCCCAGGCTGGCGGCAACGCTGGCGGCACATCGAGGCCGACGGCCCGGTCGCCGTCCGGCGGGTGCCCGCCTACCCCAGCCACGACACGTCCGCCGCCCGGCGCGCGCTGAGTCACCTCTCCTTCGGGGCCAGCAGCGCGCTGGGCGGCGTCCGTTGGTTCGCCGGTGCCGACGTCACCTACGTCTACCACCCGCCACCCACCTCGTTCGCCGCCGCGGCGATCGCCCGTGCGGCCCGGCGTACGCCGATCGTGCTCCACGTGCAGGACCTGTGGCCGGAGTCCGTGCTCGGGTCGGGCATGGCGCCGACCGGCCGGAGCGGCCGGGCGTTGCAGCGGGGGATCGCCGCGCTGATGCGCGCGACGTACCGCCTGGCCAGCGCCGTCGTGGTGATCTCGCCGGCGATGGCCGACCTGGTGGTGGCCCGCGGCGCGGATCCGGCCCGGGTCCGGGTGGTGTGGAACTGGACCGACGACGCGTTGTTCCGGCCGGTGCCGGCCACCGACGCGGCCCGCGCGGTGCTGGGCCACCGTGGCCGCTGCACGGTGATGTTCGCCGGCAACATCGGCCTGTTGCAGGGCATCGAGACCGCGATCAGAGCGGCGGCCGCCGCTCGCGACCGGGTCGACCTGGTGCTGGTCGGCTCCGGCGCCGGCGAGGAAGCCGCCCGGCGGCTCGCCGCCGACCTCGGCGCGGACAACGTCCGTTTCGTCGGCCGCCGCCCCGCCGAGCAGATGGCCGAGCTGTACGCCGCAGCGGACTGGCAGCTCGTCTGCCTGCGCGACCTGCCCGCGTTGCGCGGCAGCATCCCGTCGAAGCTGCAGGCCGCTCTCGCCTGCGGCACCCCGGTGATCGCCTCCGTGGGCGGCGACGCGGCGGCGCTGGTCCGCTCGGCCGGCGTCGGCCTGGTCGCCCCGCCGGGGGACTGGCGGGCGCTCGCCGCGCGGTTCTCCGTCGCGGCGGCCGAGTCCCCGGCGACACGGGCGGAGCTGGGTCTGCGGGCCCGGCGCGTCTACCAGGAGCGCATGTCGCTGCGGGTGGGCGTGGACCAGTTCGAGGACATCATGAGCAAGCTGGCAGCAGAGAGAGGACGGGCATGACCCGGATCATGACGGTGGTCGGCACCCGACCCGAGATCATCCGGTTGTCCCGGGTGATCGCCCGGCTCGACGACACGGTGGACCACCTGCTGGTGCACACCGGGCAGAACTGGGACAGCACGCTCTCCGACGTCTTCTTCAAGGAGCTACGGCTGCGCGAGCCGGACCGGTTCCTGCGGGTGGACACCTCGTCGCTCGGCCGCGTGCTGGGCGGCGTGCTGGTCGGCATGGAGGCGGCCATCGCCGAGACGCGGCCGGACGCGCTGCTCGTGCTCGGCGACACCAACAGCTGCATCGCCGCGCTGATGGCCCGGCGGATGCGGGTGCCGGTCTACCACATGGAGGCCGGCAACCGCTGCTTCGACCTGAACGTCCCGGAGGAGACGAACCGGCGGCTGGTGGACCACGTCGCCGACTTCAACCTGGTCTACACCGAGCACGCCCGGCGCAACCTGCTGGCCGAAGGGCTGCACCCGCGCCGGATCCTGCACACCGGCTCCCCGATGCGGGAGGTCCTGGAGCACTACCGGTCGGACGTCGCCGCGTCGGCGATCCTGCGGCAGCTCGACCTCGTACCCGGCCGGTACTTCGTGGTCAGCGCGCACCGCGAGGAGAACGTGGACCAGCCGTCCCGTCTCCAACGCCTGCTCGACTGCCTCCGGGCGGTCCGTGACCGGTGGGGGCGTCCGGTGCTGGTCTCGACGCACCCCCGCACCCGCAAGCGGCTGGAGGCGTTGGCGCCGGACTCCAGCGCCCTCGAAGGGATCGCCTTCCACGAGCCGTTCGGCCTCTTCGACTACGTGCACCTGCAGACCAGGGCCTACTGCACGCTCTCCGACAGCGGCACGATCAGCGAGGAGGCCGCGATCCTCGGTTTCCCCGCCGTGACGCTGCGCGAGTCGATCGAGCGTCCCGAGGCGTTGGACGCCGGCGGGATCATCATGACCGGACTCGACCCGCAGGGCGTGGTCGAGGCGGTCGAGGTCACCGTGGACCAGGTCGCCGCCCAGGGGGTGCCGTGCCCGGTCGACTACCGGGTCCCGGACACCTCCCGTCGGGTGGTCGACTTCATCCTCTCCACCGTCCGGCGGCACCACGACTGGGCGGGCATCCGCCGCTGAACCCGACGACAGGGCGGGAGGGCGCCGGCCACGTACGGCGCGAGGTCGCCTGCCGGGGCAACGGCCTCGCGCCTGCGCGTCCACCACCGCACGCGCGGACGCCGCCGGGCCGGCGGCGTCCGCGACGGGGGTCTCAGCGGGACAACGGCACCTGCACCGAGGCGGGGTGGACCGGTCCGGCCGGGTGGGCGCAGAGCAGGGCGAGCTGCGCGACGACCTTCTCCGGGTCGTCGTACGGGTCGAGGCCGCTGACCTCCATCGGGTCGAGGGCGGGCACCGTCACGTGCGAGACCAGCGGGTGCAGCGGCCGCGCGTCGGTCTCCCCGGTACCGAACAGGTCCTCGTGCAGCTTCTCGCCGGGCCGCAGGCCCGTGTAGACGATCGGCACGCTGCTGTCGGCCTGCTCGGCCATCTGCCGTGCCAGGTCGGCGATGCGGACCGGCTCGCCCATGTCCAGCACCAGCGCCTCTCCGTCGCGGCCGATCTCGGCGGCCTGGAGCACGAGGTGCACCGCCTCCTGGACCGTCATCAGGTAGCGGGTCACCTCCGGGTGGGTGACGGTGAGCGGCCGGCCCAGCTCGATCTGCCGTTGGAACGCCGTCACCACCGAACCGCGGCTGCTCAGCACATTGCCGAAGCGGACGCTGAGGAAGGTGCCGGGGAAGCGGGAGGCGGCATGCGCGGTCAGCCGCTCGGTGATCCGCTTCGAGTAACCGAGGACGCTGATCGGGTCGGCCGCCTTGTCGGTGGAGATGTTGACGAACCGCGCCACGTCCCGGCAGGCGTCGAGCACGGACAGCGTGCCCCACACGTTCGTCTTGACCGCCTCGCCGGGGTGCCGCTGGAGCAGCGTGAGGTGCTTCAGCGCGGCGGCGTGGAAGATGACCTCCGGGCGGCGCTCGCGGATGATCCGTCGGATCCCCTCGTCGTCGCGGAGGTCGGCGAGGATCAGCTCCGGGCCGTCCAACAGGGCCCGGCCGGCCAGCGACATCTGGAGGGCGTGCAGGGCCGACTCGTCGCGGTCGAGCATCATCAGCTCGCCCGGGTCGGCCTTCATGACCTGTCGGCACAGCTCCGAGCCGATGGAGCCGCCGGCGCCGGTGACCAGGATCCGTCGACCGGTGAGCCCGTTGGTGCTCAGCTGCATGTCGGCGACAACCTGCCGGCGTCCGAGCAGGTCACCGATCTGCACGTCGCGGACGTCGGTGACGGTGATCCGGTGGTCTACGAGGTCCCGGACGGGAGGCAGCACCTTGAACGCCGCCCCGGTCTGCAGCGTGGCCTCCCGGATCTGCCGGATCAGCGCGGCATCGGCGTTCGCGACGGAGAAGATCACCGTCGTCGCGCCGGTACGCCGGACGGCCTCCGCCACGTCCCGGCGGCCGCCGAGCACGCGTACCCCGCCGATGCGCAGGTCCCGCTTGTCGGGGTCGTCATCGAGGGCGCCCACGGGCCGGTACCGTCCGCGTGGGTCGCTGAGCATGGCCCGCAGCAGCCCCTGCCCGGCGTCGCCGAGCCCGAACAGCAGCACTGGGTTGGAGGATCGGACGTCCGGTCGCATGGCGAGGTCGCGGTGGTGCCGGTAGGTGAACCGGGCGGTGAGCATGAACAGCAGCGCCAGGGCGCCCCCGACCAGCGGCGCGCTCGCCGGCACGGGCCGTACGCCGGCCGGGAGCAGCCCGACCAGCAGGATCGCGGCGGTGGTGGCCGCGGTGCCGGCGACCCCCTGCACCTCTTGGAGGCTGCCCAGGGGATGGCGTCCGGAGTAGATCCGGCGTACCGCCGCAACGGCCACGTGCACGACGGCGGCGAGGACGCCGCAGGCGGCGGCGCGCGCGAGTTGGTCGGGCGTCAAGTCGAACTCGTAGCGGAACCAGACCGCGGCGACGAACCCGCCGATCCAGGCGGCGCTGTCGGTGGCGAGAAATCCGATGGTGCGGTGGCGCGCCCTGGCCCGGTGCGACCCCTGCTCGCTGAGTCGGGTGGTCTCTATCTCCGGCGGCATGTGTGCTCCCCTGTCCGTCTCCGACCGCTTCCGCCGAGGGGCGGAAGGAGCTTTGGGCTCACCTAGTTGATACATGCACGAAAGCGGTGTTTGGGAGCTTTCAGGTTTGATGACCGAATTTTGATCCGAGGGGCCGAGGTCGTGTCGGGTCAACGGGCGGGCACACCCTTGACGACGACGCCGTCCGGCACGTCCCGCACCACGCAGGCGCCCGCGCCGACCGTGCTGTCCCGCCCCACCCGAAGGCCCTGCAACACGGCCGCCGTCGTCCCGACGAGCACCCCCTCCGCGAGGTGGCAGTCGCCGGAGACGGCGGCGAGCGGGTTGACGGACACGAAGTCGGCGAGGGTGCAGTCGTGCCCGACGGTGGCGTTCTGGTTGAGGTGCACGTGCCGGCCCGCGGTGACGTTCGTGGTGACGCGGGCCCCGGCGAAGGCGACGAAGCCGGGGCCGTGCACGGTGTCCGGCCCGATCGTCGCCGCGGGATGCACCAGGCTCGCCGCCGGCACGCGGTACGCGTCGACGCGCATCGCGACGGCGCGCCGGACGCGCGGGTCGCCGATGCCGACGACGTGGTGCGTGTCCGGGGGCGCGTCGCGCAGCCAGGCGAGCCCGCCGAGGTAGGCGACGTCGAGCCGCTGCACCCGCTTCAGGTTCTCCTCCGACGGGCGGTCGTCGACGAACCCGAGGAGGCGCCAGCGGGGCCGACCGGCCGCGACGTCCATCGCCCGGGCGATCGCCAGGACCTCCCGACCGTGACCGCCGCAGCCGACGACCACCAGGGGGATCGTCACGCCGTCGACGCTCCCGTCCGCGCCGTCAGGAACTCGTCCACGGCGGCGAGGACGCGGCCGATCTCCGCCTCGTTCAGCACGCTGCCGCTGGGCAGGGCCAGCCCGTCCGCGAACAGCTGCTCGGCCACGCCGGTGACGAGGCGCTCGGCGTCGGCGTACGCCGGTTGCAGGTGCATCGGCTTCCAGACCGGGCGGGTCTCGATGTCCCGCGCGGCCAGGTGCGCCGCCAGGTCGGCGGCCGGCCAGCCGGACCGCTCCGGGTCGACCACGATGGTCGTCAGCCAGCAGTTGGACCCCGTGTCCTCCGTGCCGAGGAGCCGCACGCCGGGGATCGGGGCGAAGAGCTTGGCGTACCGGTCGCGAAGCTGCCGCCGCCGGGCGATCATCCCGTCCAGCCTGACGAGTTGGGCGCGGCCCAGCGCGGCGAGCAGGTTGCTCAGCCGGTAGTTGTAGCCCGTCTCGCGGTGCTCGTAGTGCGGCGTCGGTTCGCGGGCCTGGGTCGACAGGTGCCGGGCCCGGACCAGCAGGGCCGCGTCGTCGGAGACGAGCATCCCGCCGCCCGAGGTGGTCATGATCTTGTTGCCGTTGAAGGAGAGGATGCCCGCCTGCCCGAAGGAACCGGCGGGCCGGCCGTGATGGGTCGCGCCGAGGGCCTCGGCGGCGTCCTCGACAATCGGGACGCCGGCCGAGGCGCAGACCGGCACCAGCTCGGTGTAGTCGACGCAGCTGCCGAAGAGGTCGACCGGGACGACCGCGCCGACGCGCTCGCCACGGGACGTCAGGCGCCGGATCAGGTCCGCCACGAGGGCGACGTCGACGTTGCCGGTCTGCGGGTCGCAGTCGACGAAGACCGGCCGGGCGCCGGTGTACCGGACCGCGTTCGCGGTGGCCACGAAGGTCAGCGTCGGAACGATGACGACGTCGTCGGGCCGGACCCCCACCCCCAGCAGTGCCAGGTGGAGACCTGCCGTGCCGGAGCTGACCGCCACGGCCCCCCGGGTGCCCACCCGCGCAGCGACCTCGCGTTCGAACGCGTCGAGGTCCGGCCCCACCGGCGCCACCCAGCCCGAACGCAGGGCGGCGATCAGGTACGACTCTTCCAGCGGCCCCACGTCGGGCGAGGAGAGGTGGATGGTCCGGCTCATCGGTTACCTCCCGCAGGGACGGCAGCGCCGGCCTCCGGCCGCACCCCGGACGGGACCAGCGAAGGCGTACCGAGGAACTCCGGTGCGGTGGCGGAGCCGTTCGCGGAGATCCCTTCGCGGCGCAGCACCGTGCGCACGGTCGCGGCGAGGATCGACAAATCCAGGCGCAGGCTGCGGTTGTCGACGTACCAGACGTCGAGGTCGAGCTTCTCCTCCCAGCTCAGACTGTTGCGTCCCCGCACCTGGGCCAGCCCGGTGACGCCCGGCCTGACCTCGTGCCGCCGGGCCTGCGTCGGGGAGTAGCGCGGCAGGTACGTGGTGAGCAGAGGACGGGGACCGACGAGGCTCATGTCGCCGCGCAGGACGTTCCAGAGCGTCGGCAGCTCGTCCAGGCTGGTGGAACGCAGGAAGCGCCCCAGCGGCGTCAGGCGGTCCCCGTCCCGCAGCAGTCCTCGGCCCGGGTCGGGCGGCAGCATGGTGCGGAACTTGACCAGCTCGAACACGTCGCCGTGCCGCCCGGCGCGGGGCTGCCGGAACAGCACCGGCCGGCCGAGCCCCACCGCCACCAGGACCGCCACCAGGAGCATCAGGGGCGCGCTGAGCACCAGCAGCACCACGGCCGCCGCCACGTCGATTCCTCGCTTGAGGCCGTCCGGCCGGGCCCGCCCCGCCATACTCCCGCGAGCGTTCATGGAACCAGGCACGGCGTCGACCTCCAAGAAGAACCAGTCACGATGCGACAAACAGGTTGTAGCAGGTATTAACGGGTCGTCAGGGCGAAATCGAGACGTGCGCCGCCGATCCCGACAGGTCAAACCGCTGAAGGGCCCGTCAGGACGCGGCCCGGCTGCCAAGACGTGGCGTTTGGCCCGCCGCGATCGGCAGTAGAGTGCTCGACGGCCGAGAGCGAGGGGGAGGGCCGTGCTGCACCTGAGGGTGATCGCTCCACCGGACCAGTCCGCGGCGGTCGCCGACCTGCTGGCCGCCGACCCCGGGGTGACCCACCTGGCCGTGCTCGCCGGCGCGGCCCGCCAGCCCGCGGGCGACCTCATCCTCTGCGACGTGGTCCGGGAGAGCGCCGACAGCGTGCTGCGCGACCTGCGGCAGCTCGGCGTGGAGGCACGGGGCGCCATCGCGGCCGACGACGTGGAGCTGACCATCTCCTCGGCGGCGGACCGGGCGGCCCGGACCGCCCCGGGCAGCGGCGCGGACGCGGTGGTCTGGGACGAGATCGCCGCCAAGACCGGCGAGCAGACCGAGCTGTCCGCCACCTACCTCGTGCTGATCACCGTCGCCACCATGCTCGCCGGCATCGGCGTCCTGCTCGACCAGCCGATCCTCATCGTCGGGGCGATGGTCGTCGGGCCGGAGTTCGGTCCCCTGGCCGCGCTCTGCGTGGCGCTGCTGCGCCGCCGGGTGTCGGTCATCGCCCGGTCGGTGCAGGCCCTGGTGGTCGGTTTCCTCGCCGCCATGGTGGCCACCGTGCTCAGCACCTGGGCGCTGACCGCCGCCGGCCTGGTCGACCGCGGGATGCTGCTGGCCGATCGCCCGCTGACCGACTTCATCTGGCGGCCGGACGCGCTCTCCTGGGTGGTCGGTCTGCTCGCCGGCGTGGCCGGCATGCTCTCGCTGACCTCGAAGAAGTCCGGCAGCCTGGTCGGCGTGCTGATCTCGGTGACCACGGTGCCGGCCGCCGCGAACGTGGCCGTCGCCGCCGCGTACGGCGTCTGGCACGAGGCGGCCGGTTCGGCCCTCCAGTTGGTGATCAACCTCTGCGCGATCGTGCTCGCCGGCCTGGTCACGCTGGTGGTGCAGCAGTCGTGGTGGTACCTGGCCCGACGCCGCCCCGGGCTCGCCCGCCGCTGACCCCGGTCAGGGCCCGTCGTCGCCGTCGAGCCGGCGGGCGAGCAGGGTGCGCAGCGGGATCGACTCGCCGTCGCGGCCGCCCGCGCCGACGACCAGGGGCGGCGGGCTGGGCTGCGGCTCGGCCCCGAGCAGCCGGGCACGCAGCCCGCCCGGCACGGTCAGCAGGTGGAACCGCCCGGCCACGTCGACCGCCCGGGTCCGGGCCCGGTCGACGTACCAGCCGCGCAGCCGCGTCCGGTAGCGGCCGCGACCGTCGTAGGCCCGGGCGGCGAGCCGCTCCGTGGGCAGCCCGCGCCGGGTCGCCTCGGCGACGAACCAGGCGACGAGTTCCGCCGCCTCGGCCTGCTCGGCCGCCCGGCGGCGTTCGTCGGCCGCCGCGTGCGCCCGCACCGCCCGCTGCTGCCGCTCCCGCCACTCCCGGCCGTCGCCCTCGTCCATGACCGCGACGGTACGCCCCGCCGCCCGCCACCTGAAAGCACCCGGCCCGGGTCCCACCCGCCGCTCCGGCGAGACAACGGCCGGTCGAGGGGTGGCCGCCTGTGGCTGGCCAACCCCGGTCGAGGTGCGGTCGCCCGTGGCCGATCAACTGGCCGGTCATCGGGCGGTCATCGGGCGGTCATCGGGCGGTCATCGGGCGGTTGAGGGCGGTCGCCTGTGGCCGGTCAACGGCCGGTCATCGGGCGGTCGAGGGGCGGCCGCTGCGTGGGGGCGGCGGTGG
>NZ_JBPQTP010000107.1:0-22706 GCF_051386395.1 Micromonospora sp. URMC 106 | reverse complement strand
GGGCCGGCGGCCACCGCCAGGTCGTACGCCCGCTGTGGCACGAACTGGCCGGCGGGCGCGAGGCAGCCGTCGGCCTCGCCGGGCAGCTTCACCCACAGGTACGCGTCGATCGCCGGGTCGCCGGTGGCGGTGGTGCTCGGGGTGCCGATCGCCCGGCCGGACGGGTCGCACCACTCGGAGCCGAGCGGCCCGTTGCCGTTGCGGCTGGTGTCCACGACCGCCCTGAGCCGGGACACCCCGGTCGCCGCGATCACCTGCTTGGCGTAGGCGACCTCGTCGGCGGTGCGCCGGTAGTTGGAGACGTTCAGCGAGATGCCGTCCGCGCTGTTGGCGATGTCCGCGCCGAGCAGCCGGGCGGCGGCCTCGGCGGGGGAGAGCCACGCCGAGTGCCCGGTGTCGAAGTAGACCTTCGCCGAGGCCGAGGCCGCCTTGAGCCTCTTGCCGGCGTACGCCATGGAGGCCTTCGTCTCGGCCTGCTGGGCCGCGTTCTGGCAGCTCGTCATCAGCGGCAGCACGTCCGGCTCCAGGACGATGGTCGCCGGGCGCCCGGCCAGGCCGGCCGCGACCTGGTCGATCCACTGCCGGTAGGTGGCGTGGTCGGGGGCGCCGCCGCCGCTCGCGCCGCTGCAGTCCCGGTTGGGGATGTTGTAGACCACCAGGATGGGGACCTTGCCGGCGGCGGCCGCCGCCCCGACCAGGGCGTCCACCTCCGAGCGTACGGTCGAGGTGTTGGTCCGGGTGAACCAGCGGCCCTGCGGGACGCTCGCGATCCGGTCCCGGATCACGGCGGCGCGGGGGTCGCCGGGGTTGGCGGCGACCCAGGCCGCGGCGGCCGTGGCCGGATCGACGTAGAACGCCGAGTCGGCGGCGGCCGCGGCGGGCGCCCGGACGACGCCGACGGTGACGGTGGCGGTGATGGTGAGCGCGGCCGCGGCGGCGGCCACCGCGGCGAGTGCCGGTCTGCTTCTCACGGGGTCTCCCATTCCATCGAGGAGCGCCACTGGAAGCGCTCCCATGTATGGCCGTCAAACTACGTCCTGATCGCGGCGCTGTGAAGGGTTCGGGCACGCGAAACCGGGCGAGGCGAACCGCGGCTCGCGGCGGGCGGGGCCGCCCTCGCGGAGAATGGGGGGATGCGCCTGGTGATCACCGCCGACACCCACGTGCCGCTGCGCGCCAAGGACCTGCCCGCGCCGCTCTGGGCGGCCGTCGACGCGGCCGACGTGGTGCTGCACGCGGGGGACTGGGTGGACGAGGCCCTGCTCGACGCCCTGGCCGCCCGGGCCCGCCGGCTCGTCGGCGTGTACGGCAACAACGACGGGCCGGCGCTGCGCGCCCGGCTGCCGGAGGTCGCCCGGGTGGAACTCGACGGGCTACGGGTCGCCGTCGTGCACGAGACCGGGCCGAAGACCCGGCGCGAGGAGCGCTGCGCGGCCCGCTTCCCCGACACCGACCTGCTGGTCTTCGGCCACTCGCACATCCCCTGGGACACCGTCGCCCCGGGCGGGCTGCGCCTGCTCAACCCGGGCTCGCCGACCGACCGGCGCGCCCAGCCGCACGCCACCTTCCTCACGGCGCGGGTGGCGGCGGGGCGGCTCGACGAGGTCGAGCTGCACCGCCTCCCACCGCGCCGCGCGCCGGGTCACTGACCGCGGCCGGTCTCCTCCTGGAGCTCGTCGATCCGCTTGGAGGCCTCGGCCTTCGTCAGCCCGTCCGGCAACTCCTCGCCGGCCTCGCGGGCCAGTGTCGCCAGGTACGACTCCTGCGCGGCGGTCGGCGGCTCGTCCCCGGTGACCCACTCGTCGGGATCCTTGATCGCGCCCTGCGGGTTGGCCTGACTGCTGTCGCGGTCCGTCATCATCTCCACCTTCCGTCGAACAGACGTGCCAATACCCCGCCCGTGGCCGATCCATGCGGGTCCCGGTCGGATCGTGCCGCCCAGGGCGACCGCCGTGCCGACATGCCGGATCGATCTCGCCCGTCCGCCCGGCGCCGTGCGCATACGATCACCCGGTGACTGCGGGCCGGGCGGGTGTGGTGGTGGTCGGCGCCGGCATCGCCGGGGTCGCGTGCGCGACGGAACTCGTTCGCGCCGGCGTGCCGGTGGAGATCCGGGAGCGCGCCCGGGTGCCCGGCGGCCGGATGGCCAGCAGGCGCTTCGACGGCCGGCCCGCCGACACCGGCGCCGCGTACCTCACCGTCAGCGATCCCGACTTCGCCGAGGTGGTCGAGGGGTGGCGGGCGGCCGGGCTGGCGCGGGAGTGGACCGACACGTTCGTCGCGTACGGCGCCGACGGCCGGCGCGAGGTGCCCGGTCCGATGCGCTGGGCGGCGCCCCGGGGGCTGCGGTCGCTGGTCGAGCACCTGGCCCGGGACCTGCCGGTGACCGTCGACCGGCTCGTGCTCGGCGTCGATCCGGGGCCGGTGGTCGACGGGCGGCCCTGCGCGGCGGTGGCCCTGGCCATGCCGGGGCCCCAGGCGGCCCTGCTGCTCGCCCCGGCCCTGGCCGCCGCCACCCGCGTCGTGCAGGCCCAGCGGTGGTCGCCGGCGCTGACCGGGGTGCTGCGCTTCCCGACCCGCCGGTGGGCGCCCTTCCGGGGCGCGTTCGTCAACGACCACCCGCTGCTGAGCCTGGTCTGCGACGACGGAGACCGGCGCGGCGACGACGCGCCGGTGCTGGTCGCGCACACCACGCCGGAGTTCGCCGCCGGCCACCTCGCCCAGCCCACCGGCGCCGGGCCGGCGATCGAGGAGGCCGTCCGGGACCTGCTGGGGCTGCCCGAGCCGGCGGAGCACGTGCACGTGCACCGGTGGACGTACGCCAAGCCGACGGCCGGCCCCGGTGGGACGTACCACCTGGACGCCGACGGCGTCGGGCTGGCCGGGGACGCCTTCGGCAGGCCCCGGGTGCAGAGCGCCTGGCGCTCCGGCCGGGACCTCGGCCGCGCCCTCGTCGCCCGCCTGGCCTGACCGGTCGCCCGGCCCGGAGCCGACCGGTCTGGAGCTGACCGGTCTGGAGCCGACCGTCCGGGCCGCCCGGAGCCGGCCGGTCAGCCCGGCGCGGCGACCGGTTCGCCGGCGCGGCCGGGCTCGGACGGATCGGCGGTGCGCTCGCCGCGGCGGTCCAGCAGTTGCATCACCGGGGTCGCCGCGACGCCGTGCACCACCACCGAGACGATCACCACGAGGCCGACGGTCGCCCAGACGAGGTCCGCCTGCGGGAAGTCGGTCTTCGCCGTCGCGTACGCGAGGTAGAAGAAGGAGCCGACGCCGCGGATGCCGAAGAAGGCGATCACCCAGTGCTCGGCGGGTCGGCCCGGCGCGCCGAGCAGGGACAGCCGGCCGACCAGCGGCCGGACCACGAAGACCAGCGCCAGCCCGACCGCGGCGGCCGGCCAGGTCAGCGGGCCCAGCAGGCCGCCCACCACGGCGCCGCCGAAGAGCAGCAGCAGCAGCACGGTCAGCAGCCGCTCGATCTGCTCGGCGAAGGCGTGCAGCACCGAGTGGAACTCGTGGGTGCGCTCGGCGGACCGGATCGCCCGGGCGGCCACGAAGACCGCCAGGAAGCCGTACCCGCCGGCGACCTCCACCAGCCCGTACGCCAGGAAGGTCGCGGCGAGCGCGAGGAAACCCTCGGCGTGCCGGGCCAGTCGCAGCTCGCTCGGGGCCCGGAAGAAGAGCTTGCCGAGCAGCCAGCCGACCAACCAGCCGCCCGCCAGCCCGGCGGCGACCTTCCACAGCACGTCCACGCCCAGCCACCGGCCCAGCCAGTCCCCGGGGGCCAGGCCGGTGGTGGCGATGGCGATGGCCGCGTACACGAAGGGGAAGGCCAGCCCGTCGTTCAGCCCGGCCTCCGAGGTGAGCGCGAAGCGGACCTCGTCCTCGGAGTCCTCGACGTCGGTGGGCTCACCGACCTGCACGTCGGCCGCGAGCACCGGGTCGGTGGGGGCGAGAGCCGCGCCCAGCAGCAGCGCGGCGGCCGGCACGAGACCGGCCCACCACCAGCCGAGCAGCGCCACCGCGGCGATGCACAGCGGCATGGCGATCGCCAGCAGCCGCCACGTCGACGACCAACGGGCCCAGCTCAACGGACGGTCGATCTTCAGCCCGGCGCCCATCAGCGCGACGATCACGCCGATCTCGGTGAGGTGGGTGGCGATCTCCGGGTACGCGAGCGGGTCGGGGTTCGGCAGGCCGACGGGGAGGACGAAGACCAGCATGCCGAGCCCGAGGAAGGCGATCGGCATGGACAGCGGGCGGCGTTCGAGCACCCGGGGCAGGATCCCCGCCAGCAGCGCCCCCAGGCCGACCACCGCGAACGCCACGTCTACCGGCTCCACACCCACCACCTCTCCGCCTCGCCCACGGCGTGCGGGCAGGTGGAGAGACTCCTTGCCCCCGGAGGTCTTTTCGTATTCCTGTCCGGTTCGACTTCTTGATCACGTCCGCGCCGGCCGAGCCGGCCGGCCGTCACCTCGCGGCGGCGATCGGCGAGTCCGCGAGGGCGGCGAGCAGCGCGGCCGGGTCGTCGTAGACGGCCACCGCCCCGGCCCCGGCCAGCTCGCCCCGGCTGGTGCCGCCGCAGGTCAGCCCGACGCACGGGATGTCCAGCCTGCCGGCGGCCGCGACGTCCCAGACCGAGTCGCCGACGAAGACCACCCGCTCGGCGGCCAGGCCGGACTGCTCCAGCGCGGCCACCAGGATGTCCGGCGCCGGCTTGCTCTCCTCGGCGTCCGCCGAAGAGGTGACGGTGTCGATCACGTCGTCGGCGGCCAGAGCCCGGCGCAGCGCGGCGACCTCGTGCTCGGCGGCGGAGGTGGCCAGCACCACCCGCAGCCCCCGCTCCGCGCAGGCCCGCAGCAGGTCCGCCGCGCGGGGCAGCGGGACCAGCCGCTCCCAGTACTCCGCGAAGAGCGCGTCGTGGGCGTCCCGCAGCTTGCCGTCCGCGCCGCGGTCCCGCTCCGGGCCGAGCAGGTGGTCGAGCAGCTTGTCCGAGCCCATCCCGATGGCGCGGTGGATCTCCGCCATCGGCACGTGCCGGTCGGTCTGGCGCAGCGCCTCCCACCAGCTCACGGTGTGCAGGTAGGTGGTGTCGACCAGGGTGCCGTCCACGTCGAAGAGGACACCGGCGGGCTGTTCGGTGGGCATGGTCCCCTACCTACCCCGTACCGGGCCGGCTGACGCCACCGCTCACCGGGCCGGGATGAGGATCTCGAACCAGACCGTCGAGCCACGGACGGTCGGGTCCGTCCCCCAGGCGTCGCTCAACTCCTCGATCAGCCCGAGCCCCCGGCCCCGGCTGCTCAGCGTGTCGGTCTGCGCCCGGGTGACGGTGCCGCGGGTGCCCGAGTCGGCGACCGACACCAGCAGCCGCTCGGGGCTGAGGTCGATCTCCACCCGGGCGGCGGTGCCGGCGTGCAGCAGCGCGTTGGTGGTCAGCTCGCTGGTGCAGAGCACCGCCGCGCCGATGATCGACTCGGGCACCTGCCACTCCGTGAGCTGCCCGGTCATCCAGTGCCGCACCCGGCTCGGCGCGGTCGGTTCCGCCGGCACCTCCATGCTCGCCGACCGGCTCGGCCGCAGCGCGTGCTCCACCGCCAGCACCGCGACGTCGTCCTCGGTGGCACCGGGTACCGCCGCGGTGGCCACCGCGCACAGCGCGCGCGGATCGCCGCTGCCCGCCCCGGCCACCGCCTCGGCCAGGGCGTCCAGGCCGGCCGTGAGCCCCTGCCGGCGCCGCTCCACCACGCCGTCGCTGAACAGCAGCAGCGTGTCGCCGGGGGCGAAGCGGACCGTCGCGGTGGGCGGCCGGCAGCCCAGGCCCAGCGGGGCGCCGGCGGGCACGTCGACGTACTCGGCGACCGGCTCGCCGTCGGGCGCGCACCGGCGGATCAGCGGGGCGGGGTGGCCGGCACTGGCCAGGGTGAGCTGCTGCCGCTGGACGTCGACCACCCCGAAGACCACGGTCACGAAGAGCTCGTGCGTGTCCCCCTCGGCGCCCAGGCTGGTGACCAGCCGGTCGAGCCCCGCCAGCACGGCGTCCGGGCGCGGGTCGGTCAGCGCCAGCGCGCGCAGCGCGGCACGGACCTGCCCCATCCGGGCCGCGGCCTGCACGTCGTGGCCGGCGACGTCGCCGAGCACGATGCCCAGGTCGCCCGTGGGCAGCAGGAAGGCGTCGTAGAAGTCCCCGCCGGCGGCGTTGCCGTCGACGCCCGGGTCGTAGCGGGCGGCGATCCGCATCGGCGGCAGGTCCGGCAGGTGTTCCGGCAGCATGCTGCGTTGCAGCAGCTGGGCGGTGCCGTGCTGGGTCTCGAACCGGCGGGCCCGCTCGGCCGCCTGGCCGACCAGTTCCGCCGACGCGGCCAGCAGGGCCCGCTGGGCGGCCGACCAGACGCGCGGAACCTGGTAGCCGACGGCCAGGCCGCCCCGGACCACCGACGCGCGCAGCGGCACCGCGGCCAGCGACCGGACCTTCTGGTCGTGCCGGTCCACCGCGATGTCCCGCAGCGGCTGGCCGTCGTCGACGAAGAGCGGCACGCCGGCGCGGGCGGCCGACACGACCGGTCCCTCCCAGTCCGGCGGGACGCGCCGCCACAACGGCGGGAGCCGCTCGTCGGCCTCGTCCATCAACTCCCCGCGTACGCGCCGGACCATCCGCCAGCCGCCCCCGCCCTCGTCGACGGCGAACGACACGAGGTCGGCGTCGAACGACGTGATCGCGTAGCGCAGCGCGACCCGGGCCACGTCGTCCAGGGTGAGGGTGCCGGCGAGCGCGGCGGCGAAGTCGCTGAGGCTCTGCAACTGCTGGGTGACCTGGGCGGTCTCCGCGGCCACGGTCAGCACGCCGACGATCCGCCCGGCGCTGTCGCGCACCGGGGAGTGGCCCCGGGTGAAGACCGCCTGCTCGACCAGGCCGGGCCGGCGGTGCAGCGGAAGGGTGGACTCCTTCTCCAGGAACGGCTCGCCCGAGCGGTAGGTGTGCTCGACGGCGTCGCCGACCCCGGGCATCGGCCAGATCTCCGACAACACCTCGGCGGCCGGCCGGCCCACCGCCCCCGGGTGCCGGTCGCCGATCAGCTCCGCGTACCCGTCGTTGTAGAGCAGCAGGTGGTCGTCGCCCAGGGTGAGGGCCATCGGCACGGGCGAGGCGAGGATCACCTCGGCCGCCGCGCGGACCGCCGGGTCCCACGAGTGCCACGGACCGAGCGGGGTGCCGGCCCAGTGGTGGCCGAGGACGGCGGCCGCCGCTCCCGAGGCGGAGGGTGCTCCCGACACCGGGGCTGGTGGGTTGGGGACCCGTCCGACCGTTCCTGGCATGACCGCAGCCTAACCGGACCACCCGGCACCCGTTCCCGATCATGCCCCGCGCGTCGTTGCCACCGAACGTTCGGGCAGGTCAGGGCCGGTCTGGGCTGACATGTCGGGAAAAAGTCGGGGACCGGTACGGCGTGCCGCGTCGGTGACCGGGTAAGCGCGCGGCGCAGTCCATGCGACAGGAGGGACATCATGCCGGAAACCCTCGCGGTCAGGCAGGCCGACATCGGCGACGCCGTGGCCGACATGTGGAGGTCGGTGCTGCTGTTCATACCGCGGGCCATCGCGTTCATCGCGATCCTCGTGGTCGGATGGCTCATCGCCAGAGCCGTGCTGAAGATCGTCGACGCGGCACTGGAACGGGTCAACTTCGACAAGGCGGTGGAACGGGGCGGCATCAAACGGGCGCTGGAACGCACGAAGTACGACGCGAGTGACATCCTGGCGAAACTGGCGTACTACGCCGTGCTGCTGTTCACCCTGCAGTTCGCCTTCGGGGTCTGGGGACCCAACGCGATCAGTGACCTGATCAGCGGCGTGGTCGCCTGGCTGCCACGCGCGTTCGTGGCGATCGTCATCGTCGTCGTGGCCGCCGCGATCGCCAACGCCGTCCGGGATCTGGTCACCGGGGCGCTGGGCGGCCTCGCGTACGGCAAGATCCTTGCCGACCTGGTGGCGGTCTTCATCCTCGCGCTGGGTGTGATCGCGGCGCTGAACCAGGTGGGCATCGCCACCACGGTGACGACTCCGGTGCTGATCGCCGTGCTCGCCACGGTGGCCGGCATCCTGATCGTCGGCGTCGGCGGTGGTCTGGTGAAGCCGATGCAGAGCCGCTGGGACGGCTGGCTGAACCGGATGGCCGAGGAGTCGCGGGCGGTGCAGGAGCACCCCCCCCCCCCCCCCCCCCCCCCCCCGGGCCCGGGAAGCCGGCCAGACCGACGTCGGCCGGCAGATGGCCGACCGGACGGCGGCCGAGCGCACCGAGATCATGCCGCGCGGGCAGGAGTCCGCGACGGCCGGCGGGCGCGGCGCCTACCAGTCGGGGAACGTCAGCGACGAGACCCAGCAGTTCCGCCGCTGACCGCGCCGGTGACGGCGAGGCGGGAGGGGTGTCCGCGAACCGGCGGGCGCCCCTCCGGCGTGCCGGCACCCCGCCCGCCGCCCGGTCAGACCCGGGGGAGCGGGCCCGGTGCCGGGGTGCCCAGCGAACGGGCCAGCGCGCAGACCGCGAGCAGCCGGGTGAGCAGCCAGTCCGGCTCGGACCAGTCCAGCGGCGCGGCCGGCGGCTGCCAGCCGTGCTCCAGCGCGGCGGCGCGAACGCCCTCCGCGTAACCCGCCAGCCCGGCCGCGCTCAGCGGCCGCCGGTCGCCGTCCAGGCTCTCCCGCACCGCCGCCGCGTGCTGGTCGACCAGGGCGAGCAGGCCCGGCCGCGCGGCGGCGGCGGCCAGCCCCTCGGCGCCGACCGAGGTGGACAGGAGGGCCAGAGTGGCTCGCGCCGAGCTGGCGGCGGAACGGGCCTCGACCCGGTTGAACGGCACACGCATGGGGAACGAGGCTATCCGGCCGATCCCCGGGTCGACCTCGGCCACTCGGCGGGTTTTTGCCCCTCCACCGATCGGTCAGCCCGATCCGCGGGGATTGGCCCGGCGCGGGTGGGGCAGGAGGAGAACCGCCCGGACGGGCGCAGCCGACACGGTGGAGGAACGGATGGGACAGGACGTGGACGAACCGGACGAACGGCACCGCCGGCCCGCCGGGGTCAGCGACGAGACGGTGGCCGCGCTCGGCAAGCTCAGCGAGGCGCTGGAGTGCGTCGAGCGGGTGCGGGGCCACCTCTACTCGCTGCACCAACTGGTCGGGCACGCCGACCTCATGCTCGACGACGCGGTGGAGATGTTCCGCGCCGCCGGGCACGGGCACATCGCCGAGCGCATCGACACCGAGCTGCTGGGGCGCAACGTGATCGCCGGCCGCTGGACGTTCCAGATCGTCGAGGACTTCGACGACGGGTACTACGCCCTCTTCCGCGACCTCGACCGGGCGGCCCGCGAGGAGCTGGTCGCCGGCCGCCGGCACCTCTACGAGGCGGAGATGAAGGAGCGGCGGCGGACCCGGGGCCGTCCCGGCCACGAGGCGCGCCCCGGCGAAGCGCGCTGACGCGCCCCGGACGGCCCGGAAGCGCGCTGACGCGCCTCCGGGCCGGCCGGGTTCGGAGGCACGTCCGGAGCGGTCGGTGGTGGCCGAGCCGGTGTGCGGGGAACGGGTCGTCCGGCGCTGTCGAGCTGAGTCGTCTGTGACATCGGGCGGTGTCCGGGCCCGAGGTGGCGCCCGGCCGACCGGGGGTGAATCGTCTGCGACATCAGCTCGACAGCCCCGGCCAACGGGTCATCCGCCGGCCGCCACCGCGTGCCCCTCGGCCGCGATGCGCAGCGCCTCGACCAACCGGCGGTAGAGGTCGTCGCCGGCCAGCAGCTCGGAGTGGGTGCCCTGGGCCCGGATCCGGCCGTGCTCCATCACCACGATCCGGTCGGCGTCGAGCACGGTGGAGAGCCGGTGGGCGATGGTCACCACGGCTCCGGCCGCCGCGCGCTGCCGGACGCACTCCTGCAGTGCGGCCTCGGTCAGCCCGTCGACCTGCGCGGTCGCCTCGTCGAGCAGCAGCACGTCGGGGGTGCGCAGCATGGCCCGCGCCAACGCGATGCGCTGACGCTGCCCGCCGGACACCTCCGTCGACGACAGCGACGTGTCCAGTCCGTCCGGCAGCGAGTCGACCTTGTCGTCGAGCCGGACGGCGCGGAGCACCGCCCGGATCTCCTCATCCGTGGCGTCCGGGTGGGTGAAGCGCAGGTTGTCGCGGATGGTGCCGGGCACCACCGGGGTCTCCTGCTCGACGTACGCGAGCCGGGCCCGCACCTCGTCGTGCCCGTGGGCCGCGTACGGGCGGCCGTCGAGGAGCAGTTGCCCCCGCTCGGGCTCCAGGAAGCGCAGGATCAGCGAGAACAGCGTGGTCTTGCCGGCCCCCGACGGCCCCACGATGGCGGTGTGCCCGCGCCGGGGGATGGCCAGGTCGATGTCGTGCACCGCGGCGGGCGCGTCCGGGCCGTAGCGGGCGGTGACCCCGCGGAACACCAGCACCGGCTGCTCCGCGTCGGGCACCTCCGGGCGCTCCGCCGGGGCGGACACCGGGCCCGCCGGCTCGGTCGGAAGGGTCTCGACCTCGCGGATCCGCCCGGCCGCGGCGATCCCGGCCTGTAGTGCCGTCGTGTTCTGGGTCAGCTCGGTGATCGGCCCCATGAGCTGGAACGTGTACAGCAGGAACGCGATGAGGCTGGAGATCTCCAGCAGGTCGCGCTGGGCCCGCCAGGCGCCGATGCCCAGGATCGCGATCACCGCGAGCTGGATCCCCGTCCAGGCGATGGTCCCAGACCGACGCGGTCACCCGCGCCGCTCGTACGCTGTGCGTCGCCGCCTGCCGGGCGTCGGCGACGATCCGCTCGGTCAACCGGGCCTCTGCCCGGCTGGCCTTGACCGTCCGGATCGCGCGCAGCGCCCCCTCCAGCGCGCCGCCGAGCGTGCCCATCGACTCCTGTGCCGCGGCCTGCGCCGTGGCGATGCGGGGCATGAGCGCGCCCATGACCGCCGCGACCACCAGCACGGCCACGATGGTGCAGCCCAGCAGGAACAGGTCGAGCACGCCCATCAGCACGAGCGTGCCGAGCAGGGCGATGCCGGCGTTGACCAGGCCGACGATGCTGCCGGACGCCTCGCGCAGCAGCTGCGTGTCGGAGGTGGCCCGGGTGACCAGCTCGCCGGTGGGCCGGCGTTGCAGGTCGCCGACGCGGGCCCGGAAGTAGTGCCGGACGATCGCGGCCCGGGCGTCGAGCACGATGTGCTCGGCCAGCGTCCCGAGCAGCCGCCACTGCCACAGCGTGATGGCCGCGCCGACGACGACGAGCGCCAGCAGCACGCAGATCGGGCGGGTCATCGACCCACCGGTGCCCAGCGTGTCCAGGACCCACTTGGTGACCATCGGCGTCGCGAGCCCGGCCGCGTTCGCGGCGAGCCCCAAGCCGAGCCCGAGGACCATCGTCCGCCTGTGCGGAGCGAGGAACGACGCGAGCGTCCGTAACCGGGGCAGCGTCGGAGCGGAAGGAGTCATGCCCTGAATGGAACAGTCGTGTTCCAAACCAGTCAAGCGCTATTCCGAAACGAGGTATTGCTATCCTCGCCGCGTGACCGACGAGCAGGTGTCCGGCAGCCGGGCCCGGACCCGCCAGGCCATCGTCGACGCGGCGATCGAGGTGCTGGGGCGCAACCCCGCCGCCTCCCTCGGCGACATCGCCGCCGCCGCCGACGTGGGCCGTACGACGCTGCACCGCTACTTCGCCGAGCGCGCCGACCTGCTTGCCGCCGTCGGCACCGAGGCCGGCGCCCGACTGGCCCGGGCGACCGCCCAGGCGCGGATTGCCGAGGGCACCGGGGCGTCGGCCGTGCGCCGGCTCTGCCAGGAGTACTTCGACCTCGGTAGCCTGCTCTCGCTGATCTTCACCGAGCCGGACCTCGGCGCCGGCCCCACCACCGAGAGGCCGGCCGGCTGCGACCCGGAGTTCGCCGCGATGGTCGAGCGCGGCCACCGCGACGGCACCATCGACCCGGAGCTGCCGGCGGACTGGGTGCAGAGCCTGGTCTGGTCGCAGCTGTACGCCGGTTGGGCCTACGTCGCCGAGACCGGGGCCTCCCGGCACGAGGTGCTGCGCCTGATCCTGCGTACGGTCGACGGCGCGATCGCGGTCAAGCCCGGCTGATCCCGCGCGGCGCGGGCCGCGACGTCCGCCCGCGCCGGAGGCGGTGCGGGCGGAGGCCCCGGATGCGGGCGGACGGCCCGTGGGGGCGGTGCGACGTGCGCTGCCGTCGCGCCGCGGGGCTACTCGCTCGAACGCGCGTCGGCCGGGCGGCGCCGGGCCGCGTCGTCGGCGATGATCACGGTCGCCACCATCAGGGCCACGCAGAGGCTGAACAACCAGGAGTCGTCCGAGACCAGCTTGGCGGAGACGGGAGCCTGGAGCGCGGCGAGGAGAAAGCCGAGCCAAGCCAGGCGACGCTGACGCGTGGAGAGGAATCCGGAGCCCTGTTGCATCCCGAAAGTCTTGCGCGCGACCCGGGGGTTGCCGTCAGCCGAACGGCCGATTCTGGATGAGCTGTCCGTTTCCCCGGCCGTCCGGACCGCACTTTCTGTCCTCGCGGGGGAGGGGTGGTCGCGGCGCGGACGGCGGCGGGCAGGATGGTCGTCCGTGTCCACCACCCCGCCCCGCCCCTCGTTGCTCCTGCTGGCCTACCTCGCCTTCGTCAGTCTCGGCCTGCCCGACGGGCTCATCGGCGTGGGTTGGCCCTCGATCCGGGCCGACTTCGGCGTGCCCACGGAGGCCGTCGGCCTGGTGCTCACCGCCGGGACCGCCGGCTACCTCACCTCCAGCGTCCTGGCCGGGTTCACGCTGGCCCGGCTCGGCGTCGGCTGGCTGCTCGCCGCCAGCACCCTGCTGGCCAGCCTCGCGCTCACCGGCTACGCGCTGACCCCCGGGCTCGCCCTGATGGTGGGGTGCGCCCTGGTGCTCGGTCTGGGCTCCGGTGCGATCGACTCCGGGCTGAACGCGTACGCGGCGGGCGCCTTCGGTCCCCGGCACATGAACTGGATGCACGCGTTCTTCGGGCTCGGGGTGGCGCTCGGACCGCTGATCATGACCGGCGCGCTCAGCGCCGGGCTCTCCTGGCGTTGGGGGTACGGCCTGGTGGCGACGGCCCAGCTCGCCCTGGCCGCCGCGTTCGCGCTGACCGTCCGGGCGTGGCGGGACCGCGCCCCGGCCCGCGAGTCCGTCGGGTCCGCCGCCGGCGCGGCGCCCGCGGACCAGCCGGCCGCCACGTCGGTACGCGACACGCTGCGCCTGCCGGCGGTCTGGATCGGCGCGCTGGCCTTCGTCGTCTACGTGGCGATCGAGGTGGCCGCGGGACTCTGGGCGTTCCTGCTGCTGACCGAGGGCCGCGGCCTCGGCGCGGCGGTGGCCGGCGTCTGCGTCTCCGGCTACTGGGGCAGCCTGTTCGTCGGACGGGTGGTGCAGGGGGTGGTGGCCGAGCGGCTGGGCGCGGGACTGGTGCTGCGGGGCAGCCTGGTCGGGATGGCGGTCGGCGCGGTCCTGGTCGCGGTGCCGGCCCCGGCCTGGCTCGCGGTGGTCGGACTGTTCGTCGTCGGGTTCGCCGCCGCCCCGGTCTTCCCGCTGCTCACCCTCACCACCGTCGACCGGGTCGGCGCGGCGCACGCGGACCGGACCATCGGGCTCCAGATCGCCGCGGCCGGGCTGGGCGCGGCGCTGGTCCCGGCGGGGATCGGGGTGCTGCTCGGCAACACCTCGGTCGAGCTCCTCGGGCCGGCGCTGGTCGTGCTCGCGCTGGGGCTGATCGCGCTGCACGCGGTCAGCACCCGCCGCCCGGTCGCGGCGGCGCGCTGAGCGGACCGACGCGCACGGCCCGGCCGTACCCGTCGGTCCACCCGGCTCACATCGTGTCGGGGCCGGTCCGGCCGGTCGTGGAGGGCCGGTAGGCGCGATCGGCGTCGGTGGGCTCGCGGCCGGCCCCGGCGGCTCGCCCGCCGCGGTCCACCGCCTCCGGCCCGTGCCCGAACGCGGCCTCCTCACCGGCGTCGTTGCCCGTCACGTCGTCGGCCTGGCCGTCCAGCGTCGACCGCGCGACGGCCCGGTCCAGTTCCTGCAGGGGAGTCCGTTCCTCGTCCCGCCACACCTTGTTCTCGTCCGTCATACCATCGCGGTACCCGGGCCCGCTGCCGGCAAACGGCGATGGCCGCCGGCGAGCCGGCGGCCATCGGAGTTCGTACCCGGGGGGCGGGATCAGGGCTGCGGCCGGTCGACCTTGCCGCGCCAGGCGCCGGTCTCCTGACCGCGCCGCTCGATGAACTGCTTGAACCGTTCCAGGTCGCCCTTGGCGCGCCGGTCGACGATGCCCAGCTTGTCGCCGGCCTGCTCGACCACGCCGTGCGGCTCGAACTCGAGCTGCAGGGTCACCCGGGTGGTCTCCGGGTCCAGCCGGTGGAAGGTCACCACGCCGGCCTGCTTGGTGCCGCCGGTCGAGCGCCAGGCGACCCGTTCGTCCGGGAGCTGCTCGGTGATCTCGGCGTCGAACTCACGCTTCACCCCGGCGATCTCGACGGTCCAGTGGGTCATCGTGTCCGTCAGCTGCCGGACCTCCTGCACCCCCTCCATGAACTGGGGGAACTCCTCGAACTGGGTCCACTGGTCGTACGCGGTGCGCACCGGGACGGAGACGTCCACATGTTCGGTAACGCCACTCATCAGGCATCCTCCTTCGTCCGCGGGTGTCGGTCCGGATCGTGCGGGGACCCGGTCACCAGCGGGTCGTCTCGTTCTTGTGGCCGAGCGCCGCCCACACCTCGGAGACCGTCTGGTAACGAATGCCCTCGGGCAGCCGCTCCAGCTCGGAGACGATGTCCGCCGGCGCGTCGTTGTCCCGCGCGTTGGCGACCAACGCCTCCCGGTCGCCGGGCAGGGCGGCCATCGTGATGAACCGCCCGAGCCGGCTGCGCTGCTCGACGTCCTCGGAGCTCATCCCCTTGGGCGCGCCCGTGCGCAGTTCGCCGGCCGGAGCCGTCGTCGCCTCCGGCTGGTCCTCACCCGCCGGCTCCGGCACACGGGACTCGTCGACCCGCGAGCCGCCGGTCCCGGGCCCCTGCACGAGGCCGCTGACCTCCCGGCTCATCTGCTCGTCGACCCTCGGTCCGTGCTTGTTGCTGCCACGTTCCATGCCTTCTGCGCTACCCGGTGGCACCGGCGGTAAACCGGCGCCCGGTGACGCCAGCGGTGCCCGGCACCCCTCGGCGGTGAACCGGGACGCGGTCACGCGCCGGCCGGCGTCTTCGGGGGCAGGACCGGCTCGTCCGGGTCCGGTTCGCCGGCCTGGAGCACCCGGCCCCGCTGCAACTCGGCGTTGATCTGCACGCCGAGCATCAGCGCCGAATTGGACAGGTAGAGCCACACCAGGAACGCGATCACCGCGCCGAGGCTGCCGTACGTGGCGTCGTACGAGCCGAAGTTGGCCACGTAGAGGCCGAAGCCGAAGGAGGCGAGGACCCAGGACAGCAGGGCGACCGCCCCGCCGGGGGTGAGCCAGCGGAACCGGGGCTGCTGGACGTTCGGCGCGATCCAGAACAGCAGGCTCAGCAGCACCATCATGATCATTGCCAGCACCGGCCACTTGGCGATGCTCCACACGGTGCGCGTGAGCCCGCCGGCATGGAGCAGGTCGCCCACCGCGTCGGTGACCGGGCCGCTGACGATCAGGCCGGTGGCGACGATGGCGAGCAGCACCAGCGAGACCGCCGCGAGGCCGATCTGCATCGGTCGCAGCTTCCAGACCGGCCGCCCCTCCTGGACCCCGTAGACGGCGTTGGAGGCCCGGGTGAACGCCCCGATGAAGCCGGAGGCCGACCAGAGCGCGCCGAGCAGACCGAAGCTCAGCAGCACGCTCGCCGAGTCGTTCTGGTCGACCACGCCCCGGACCACGGAGACGAAGCCCTCGTTGGCCACCACCGAGCCGGCGCCCATGTCCCGGGCCAGGTCCAGCACGGTGTCCACGGTCTGCTCGCCGTTGGAGACCAGCCCGACCAGGGCGACCACCACGATCGTCGACGGGAAGAGCGCGAGCACCCCGTAGTAGGTGAGCGCGGCGGCCCAGTCCGCGCAGTTGTCCTTGACGAAGTTCCGCGCGCTGCGCACCAGCACCCCGCGCCAGGTCCGCCAGCTCAACTGCCGCACCCTGCGGGGCATCCGCAGCCGCTGCTCGCCGGTGAGCGCCGCGCCGGGCTCCGTCGTCGTCATGGCCCGCTCCCTGTGCCCCGGCCGCCGGATCACCGGTGTGCCTCCTGCTCCGCCTGGCCCCGCCGGTACCCCCGGAGCGAAATCGACAAACCCGGCGGACCGGTTTGCCGACCGGTCGCGGGGGAACGGTCAACCAGAACCCATCGACGCGGAGGAGGACGAGATGCCCGGGCGCGAGGTACTGCCCAGCACGCTGCGGCGCTCCCCGAAGAAGGCGCAGCGCACCTGGGAGAAGACGCACGACTCGGCCGTGGAGACGTACGGCGAGGGGGAGCGGGCGCACCGCACCGCCTTCGCCGCGGTGAAGCACGAGTTCGAGAAGGTGGGCGACCACTGGGAGCCCAAGGGCCGCAAGGGCCCGAGCGACCGCCAGGCGGCCGGCGGCGGACCGGAGCGCCGGGCGCCCACCGCCGGCGGGGTGGACGCCAACGCCACCAAGGACCACCTGATGAAGGTGGCCCGCAAGCTGGACGTGCCCGGCCGGTCGAGCATGACCAAGCCCGAACTGGTCAAGGCCATCGAGAAGGCGAACAACCGGCAGACCGCCAAGGCCCGCGGTCGCTGACGCGTTCCGGCGTACGACGAAGGGGCTGTCCGACCGCGGACAGCCCCTTCGTCCGCGCGGTCACCAGTGGCCGCCGCCGGGGGCCTCGATGTGCACCGCCTTGGTGGCGGTGAACTCGTCGAGCAACTCGGGGCCGTACCCGAAGCCGTGGCCGCTGGCGCGGCGCGGGTGCGCGGCGCCGCCCGGGGCCCCGCCGAACACCGCGTTGATCTTCACGGTGCCCACCGGCAGCTCCCGCCAGGCGCGCTGGGCGTGGCTCATCGAACCGGTCAGCACCGTCGCGGCCAGCCCGTACGGGGAGTCGGCGGCGCAGCGCAGCGCCTCGGAGAACGAGTCGACCACGACGATCGCGGCGACCGGCCCGAACGTCTCCTCGCGGACCAGCGTCATGTCGTGTCGGCAGTCCGTGACCACGGTGGCGGGGTAGAACGCCCCGGGGCCGTCGGGCAGCGTCCCGCCGGTGCGGACGCGCGCCCCCTCCGCCACCGCCGCGGTCACCTGCCCGTGCACGTGGTCGCGGTGCCGCCGGTCGACGAGTGGCCCCAGCTCGGTCGCCGGGTCGCCGCCCGGGCCGACGCGCAGCCGCTCCGCCCGCTCCACCAGGGCCTGCGTGAAGTCCTCGGCGACGTCGCGGTGCACGTAGATCCGCTCCACCGCGACACAGATCTGTCCCGCGTTGGCGAACGCGCCGACCGCCGCCTGCCCGGCCGCCCACACCGGGTCGACGTCGCCGTCCACGACCAGCGGGTCGCTGCCGCCGTTCTCCAGCAGCACCTTGGCGCCGGTGCGGGCCGCCGCGGCCGCGATGGCCCGGCCGGTGGCGGTGGAGCCGACGTGCGCGACCACGTCCACCTCCTGCGCGGCCAGCGCCGCGCCGACCTCCGGGCCGCCGGTCAGCAGCGAGAGCACCCCGGGCGGCAGCGCGCTGTCCAGCGCCTTCGCCAGCAACCAGCCGGTCGCCGGGGCGCGCTCGCTCGGCTTGTAGAGCACCACGTTCCCGGTGACCAGGGCGGCGCCGAGCAGGCCGCAGGAGACCGCCACCGGGTCGTTCCACGGGGTGATCGCGGCGACCACCCCGCGCGGCTGCGGGACCATGAAGTCGAGAGCGTGGGTGCCGCCGTGCAGGGTCCGCCCGCCGCGCACCGGGGCGAGCTCCGCGTACTGTCGCAGGGTGCCGATGCCCGCCTCCACGCCGCCCCGCGCGTCCGCGAGTGGCTTGCCCATCTCGGCCGTCGTCGCCCGGGCCAGCTCGTCGGCGACGGCCGCCACCGCGTCCGCCGCCCGGTGCAGGGCCGCCGCCCGTTCGGCGGGGGCGGTCGCCGCCCACTCCGCCGCGGCGCCGCGCGCCGCCTCCACCGCCTTGCCGACCTCGTCCGCCGTCGCCACCGGCACGGAGCTGACCGGGGAGCCGTCGGCCGGATCGTGTACGACCAGTTCGCCCCCTTCGCCGCCCGCGCCCCACACTCCACCTATGAGCTGCGCAACCGTGTACATGCGGCAGTGGATGCCCCGGCCCCGGCAAGGCAAACGCGTTTCGCCCGGTTGCCGGCCGGGTAGGCGGATCGGATGAGTTCGACCGGCGCGGAGAGCGCGGACGCCGTCGTCGTCGGAGCCGGCCACAACGGCCTGGTCGCCGCCAACCTGCTCGCGGACGCCGGCTGGGACGTCCTGGTGCTGGAGGCCACCGCCGCGCCCGGCGGCGCGGTGCGCTCCGCCGAGGTGACCGCCCCCGGTTACCTGAGCGACCTGTACAGCTCCTTCTACCCCCTCGGCTACGCCTCGCCGGTGCTGCGCGGACTGGGGCTCGACCGGTACGGCCTGCGCTGGCGGCACTCCCCGGACGTGCTGGCGCACCTGCTGCCCGACGGTCGGGCGGCGGTGCTCAACCGCGACCCGGAGGCCACTGCGGCCTCGCTGGAGGCGTTCGCGCCGGGCGACGGCAAGCGCTGGCTGCACGCGTACGACGACTGGCGGCAGGTCGCCGAGCCGATGCTGGAGACCATCACCACGCCCTTCCCGCCGGTGCGCGGTGGCCTGACCCTGCTGCGCCGGTTGCGGGTCGCCGGTGCGCTGCGGCTGGCCCGGCGACTGGTGGTGCCGATCCGCAAGCTCGGTGACGAACTCTTCGACGGCGAAGGCGGCCCGGCGCTGCTGGCCGGCTGCGCCCTGCACACCGACCTGTCCCCCGAGGAGGCCGGCTCGGGCGTGTACGGCTGGCTGCTCGCGATGCTCGGCCAGCAGGTCGGCTGGCCGGTGCCCGACGGCGGCGCGCAGAAGATCACCGACGCGCTGGTGGCGCGGCTGACCGACCGGGGCGGCCGGATCCTCTACGGCGCCCGGGTCGACCGGGTGCTGACCGCCCGGGGCCGGGCGATGGGGGTGCGCACCGCAGGCGGGGCCCTGTGGCGGGCCCGCCGGGCGGTGCTGGCCGACGTCCCGGCCCCCGCGCTCTACCTGGACCTGGTCGGCGCGGCGGCGCTGCCGCCCCGGCTGGTGGAGGACCTGGCGCACTTCCGGTGGGACGGCTCGACGCTGAAGGTGGACTGGGCGCTGTCCGCGCCCGTGCCGTGGACCAACCGCGCGGTGGCCACCGCCGGCACCGTGCACCTCGGCGCGGACCTGAACGGGCTGACCAGCTACGCCGCCGCGCTGGCCCGCTCGGAGACCCCGCGCGACCCGTTCCTGCTGGTGGGGCAGATGTCGGTGGCCGACCCGAGCCACTCGCCGCCGGGCACCGAGTCGCTCTGGTCGTACACCCACCTGCCGTTCCGGCGGCACTGGCGGGCCGAGGAGATCACCGCCCACGTCGAACGGATGGAGCGGGTGCTCGAGGAGGCCGCACCCGGCTTCCGCAGCCTCATCGTGGGACGGCACGTGGCGGGGCCGGCCGACCTGGAGGCCGGCGACCCGAACCTGGTCGGCGGCGCGGTCGGCGGCGGCACCGCCGCCGCGTACCAGCAGCTCTTCCTGCGCCCGATTCCCGGCCTGGGCCGCGCGGACACCCCGGTGGACCGGTTGTTCCTGGCCAGCGCGTCGGCGCATCCCGGCGGCGGGGTGCACGGCGCCCCCGGCGCGAACGCCGCGCGCGCCGCCCTGGCCCGCGACCGCGCGCTCACCGGCCCGGTGTACGCCGCCACGATCGGCGCGGCGCACCGCGCGGTCTACCGCTGACCCCGTCCCGGCCGGGCGTCGTCCCGGCCGCCGCGCGGCCCGGCGCGGTCAGCGCTCGACGTTGCGGTGCTTGGTGCGCAGCTTGAACGGCATCAGCGCGCTCTCGATCTTGGTGGCGGTGGTCATCTTGGACGCGCCGTCGCGCCGCTCCTCGAAGCGGATGGGCACCTCCAGGATGGTGTGCCCCAGCTTCGTGGCCAGGTAGTGCATCTCCACCTGGAAGCTGTAACCGTTGGACTGCACCCGCTCCAGGCCGATGTCGCGCAGCGCGTCCGCCCGCCAGATCTTGAAGCCGGCGGTGAGGTCGCGGATCCGGACCCGCAGCAGCGTGTGCACGTAGAGGTTGGCCCAGCCGCTGAGCGCCCGCCGGTAGAGCGGCCAGTTCTCGTCCAGCTCGCCGCCCGGCACGTACCGGGAGCCGATCACCACGCCGGCCTGGGTGGACAGCAGCGCACCGAGCATGCCGGGGAGCGCCTCCGGCGGGTGCGACAGGTCGGCGTCCATCTGCGCCACGTACTCCGCGCCGCCGTCGAGCGCGCGCCCGATCCCGTCCACGTACGCCCGGCCGAGGCCCTCCTTGCCGGCCCGGTGCACGACCTGGATCCGGTCGGGGTGCTCGATGGCCAGCTTGTCCGCCACCTCGCCGGTGCCGTCGGGGGAGTTGTCGTCGGCGACGAGGATCTTCAGGCCCGGCAGCGGCAGGGCCAGGAGCCGCTCGACCAGGACCGGGAGGTTGCCCGCCTCGTTGTAGGTGGGAACCACGACGGTCAGGCGTGCGTCCCGCCAGGGCGCGGGCAACTGCACGGGTTCGATCATGTCGGACATCCTCGGTCGGCGGACAGGGCTCCATGAGAGCGTAGCCAGTCGCCACATCCGGGTCGAAAAGGCACCCCTTTCCGCCGGGTGACCCGGCCCCTGCGGAGGGCGACGGCGGGTCGGACGCGAGCGTCGCCCGCCCGGGCCGGCGGGAGCGGTTGCCGTCAGCGGAGACGGCGGGTAAGGGCGGTGAGAGCCAGGGCCAGACCGGCGAGCGCGAGGCCCGAGACGGCCGGCTTGTGCGTACCGACCCAGAGGGCGGCCGAGCGGGTGCGGGCCCGGTCGGTGAAGACGCCCTCCGCGCCCCGGTCCTGCTCGTCGTCGCCGGGGCGGTCCAGGTTGTCCCGCCAGGCGGCCCGGTCGATCGGGGTCTCGGTCTGCTGACTGTCGTACCCGTCGCGGGCCAGCTTCCGGTCCAGCAGGCCGGGCGCGACGATGTCGCCGAGCCGGGCGCGCCAGGTCGGCCCGCCCACGTTCAGCTCGCGCGGCCCGTGGTCGGCCGCCCAGACGATCGCCCTCGCCGCCACCTCCGGCGCGAAGATCGGCGGCACCGGCTGCGGATGCCGGGGCAGCCGGGTGCGCACCCAGGAGAACTGCGGGGTGTTGATCGCCGGCAGTTGCACCATCGACAGCTTCACCCCCGGGCAGTCGTGCAGCAGCTCCGCCCGCAGGGAGTCGTTGAAGCCCTGGATGGCGTGCTTGCTCGCGCAGTACGCCGACTGCAGCGGGATCCCCCGGTACGCCAGCGCGGAGCCGACCTGCACGATCGCGCCCCGGCCGCGCGCCCGCATGTGGCGCAGCGCCGCGAGGGTGCCGTGTACGGTGCCGAGGTAGTTGACCTCGGTGACCCGCCGGAACTCGGGGGCCGGGATCTCCCACGCCGGGGCGAAGACCGAGACCATCGCGTTGTTCACCCAGACGTCGATCCCGCCGAAGCGGTGCACCACGTCGTCCGCGGCCTGCTGCACCGCGCCGGCGTCGGCCACGTCGACCCGGTAGGTGCGCACCTCGGAGGCGCCCAGCTCCCGGCAGTCCCGAGCGGCTGCGGCCAGGCCGGCCTCGCCCCGGGCGAGCAACGCGAGCCGGGCGCCGCGCTCGGCGTACCGGCGGGCGACGGCGCGGCCCACGCCGGCGCTCGCCCCGGTCACCACCACGGTCTGCGTCATTCGTCCGCCTTCTGTCGCTTGGCGATGTCCGCCAACCGGGTCAGGGTCTCCTTGTTGCGCTGGTGCAGCACCAGGTCGTTGACCTTGTTGCGCACCCAGCGCAGCGGGCCGGCGGCGAAGTCCTCGCCGATGCGCACCCGGGTCGCGCCCGTACCGACCGGTTCGAGGGTGAAGACCACGATCGCCTCGCCGGCCGGCCAGAGCCCGGCGCGGATGACCAGCCGGCGCGGGGGCTCGCAGGCGAGGACCGTCGAGGAGTCCTGGAGGGAGAAGGGCCACGGCCCGGCCTTGTGGTGCAGTTGGCTGCCCACCCGGGGCCAGGCGTCGTCCACGTCGCGGACGTGCACCGTGCCGACGACCCAGTCGCTGTACGTCCACCCGTCGGCCAGCACCGCCCAGACCTGTTCCGGGGGAGCTTCGATCACTTTCTCCACAATCGCCACTGCGCCCCCATACCCCCGGCGCGGCCCGGACTAACGACGCCCGCGGGTTAGCTTCTCCGGGGCGGCGGGTAACGCCACCCCGGGCCGGCGTGTCGACGCCGCCGGCGCACGCGACGCGGCAGCGCGTTGAAGATGATGTTTACTCCCCGGGGCGCCGGGAACCCGCCCGCTGTGCGACAGGACCAGGTGGAGCCGGATCAGCGCAGGTCAGCCCGGGTTGATGCCGGTGCCGACCGGGCCGCGTCCGGGCCCGTCCTGTTCGACGCGGTGTTGCTGGATCGGGATGGCACGTTGGTGGAGGACGTGCCGTACAACGGTGATCCGGAGAAGG